>CANPZG010000013.1 GCA_947588765.1 uncultured Bacilli bacterium | reverse complement strand
ACCTAAGCTTGTATCATCTTCACCAAAGTTTTGTTGAGTTGCATTTATTACTATTTCTGTATTTTCAGTATCACCTACTTTATTATGACTATCAGTTACATTAGGATTGGAAGTACTTGTATTGATATCAGCCATAGTAAAAGTTAATAAATCAGTAGTACCCGCAGTTGCATCTATATTAAAACTTTCACTATTTCCTATTTGTGCTTGAAAATAAGCATATGTTGCTCCAGCAACTAAAACTAATAATGTTACTACTGCTATTACTAAATATATTATTCCTTTTCTTTTATTTTTATCTTCCATAGTACTACTCTCCTTCTATTATTATGTTTCAGCAAATTATATTTTATCCTATATTTTATATTTTAATCAAAAAATCCATACTAGTCAATACTATTTTAGTATTATTTTGACACTATTTATATTCTTTTTGAAATGATAAGATAAAAATAATTAAGGAGTGATAAAATGATTACAACAACTTTAAGAATTGATGAAGAAACTTATAATGAATTAGTTAAACTTGCTCAAGAAGAAGAAAGAAGTATTAATTCACAATTAATTTATATTCTTAAAAAATATTTAGAAACAGCTAAAAATAATTCTAAAGAACAAAATAAAGAAAAAAGTAATGTATAAAAAAATCAAAATCTTAAAAATTTTGATTTTTTTATTATTTTTTCTTATATGTTTCTACATAGAAAGTATATAAGGATCAGTTGCTTTCCCAGATCCTAATGTTATTTTTACGTTTGAATTTAAATAAAGACAAGGCCGGATTGCAATGCTGACGTCGTTGACGTTATCGTGGCCCACAGTCCCGCTGTTATGCACATAGAACGCACTGTTGGAAACGTCGGCTCGACGAGTTATTGTCCATTCGGTTAAGCCCATATATAACCAATTAGCATTTATTGCTACCCTATAATCGTTTGTTGCACTACTACTATCATATCCTACTTTTGTCCAGTATTCTTTACTTGCTCCATATTTATAATCACTTACATATATTAAACCTAAGTTGGCTTGAACTGTTGGTGCCACATCTGATAATCCATATTCTAAGTCTTTTCCCGCATTAGAATGTAATATTTCATTTGTATATGCTATTTTGGCATTTTGAGGTACTATTTTGTTCCATATATTTCCTTCTGTTATCCAGTTGTGGTCTTCTTCTATCATACCTAGCCATTTATCACTTTCGGTTTTTTTACCTAGATATTCACTTAAATAGTATCCATTTAAATTTTTTTCTTGTAAATTACTTGTTCCCCAGTTATTTGTGTCATCTCCTGACTCATTTTGATTTTTGTTCCAATAATATGCTCCTATTTTTGGTAAATAATTTTCTTTGTCTCCTTTATAGTTTGTTGATACAGAACCATATGTTCCATTATATGCACCTATTCCTGAACCTCCTGTTTCTTTCGAAGTTGCATAGTCTGCTTTAATTATTTTTAGTTGGTATGTTTTTTCATCTAAATTCTTTGTTTCTTCTGTTGGAAATACCCCTATTATTCTGTATAAATTGGAATATTTTTCTTCATCTGCTGGATCATTAGAACATTCTCCTCCAAAACAGATATAATTATTTACTTCTTCATACGAACCACTGTATCGATATGAATAGTCTCCGGCTTCTAATTCGTAGTTTGTTTCTCCTTTATAATCTTCTTTTTCATCATGATATACTATCTTTGTTATTCCATATTCACTTTCATCATGTAATTTGATTAAACAATTAGCTAAATTATCATTTGTTTTACATACATCTAATACTTCTGTTGCTATATCTTCTTTTTGGATTATTATTTTTCCTATTACTGACTTTCCTGTATTTAAATTTTGATCACTATCTAAATTATTTAAGGTTATGGTTATTCCCCATTCATCGATTTTTTCTTTTTCATTTGCTTCTATTGGTACATCTTCGGCTATTGTTATTAATCCTTTTGCTTCGGTTATATCATAACTATCTAATGTTCCATCTTCTGCTTTTAAACTATATTGTGTTAATTCTGTTACTACTTGCATATAACTATCTTTATCTCTTGTTATGGTTAATAATAATTCTGGCTCAGGAGTATATTCATCTAATTCTCCTAAACTAATTGCTTTTTCTTTTTCTTCTTTATTTGTATATGATTTTGTATTTTCATTTCCATTTTTATATAATGTATATTCAAACGGATTTTCTTCTATTACCAAATATACATTATATGTTCCTTTAGCATAATTATCTGTATTATTTGGAATTAATGTTGCTTTTGCTATAGAACTTCCTTCAATATTTTTAGCACCTTCGCCAAAATTTGTTGCATCAGCACTTAAAGATATATCTCCAGTTGTAGAAAATGTTAAACTATCTGTTGTACCACTTGTCGTATTTAAATTAGCTATCGCACTATTTCCAGTTACTGCTTGAAAGTAGGCATATGTTGCTCCAGCAATTAAAACTAGTAATGTTACTATAGCTATTACTAGATATATTATTCCTTTTCTTTTATTTTTTTCTTCCATAGTACTACACTCCTTCTACTATTATGGTTTATTATTATATTTTTATTATAGATAAATTTTGTCTATAAGTCAATAGATATAATTTATCTATAATAAAATAATCTTGGGTGAATAATATGAATAGATTAAAAGAATTAAGGGAAGATAATGATTTATTACAAAAGGATATTGCGAAAAAATTAGGAATAACACAAAGAAACTATAGTTATCTTGAAACAGGACAAACTATGTTAACCGAAGATATCTTAATAAAATTAGCAAATTACTATAAAACTAATATTGATTATATACTATATCGAACTGATATAAAGAAACCTTTAGCTAAGTCTATAATGGAAGAACACCAACCAACTGGTTGATGTTCTTTTTTTAAAAGTTAATTTGTTGTTCTGCATCTTTATTATATAGATTTTCAAATCGTCCTCGTCTTGTCGTAATCATAAAGATAATTAAACCAAGTAAGAATAAAACCACTGACATTATTTGAGCCATTCTAAAGCCTCCAAGCATTAATGAATCAGTCCTCATTCCTTCAATAACAAAGCGACCAACACTATACCACATTAAATAGAAAGCTGTAGGTTGTCCTACTTTAGTATATTTTAATCTTCTTATAACTAAAATTATTAAAAATCCTAATAAGCACCATAATGATTCATAAAGAAATGTTGGTTGATAATAGATACCTCCAATATTCATCCCATTAATGATAAAATCTGGAATATGCATATGTTGTAATTCCGCAATTGTTGTTGCTGCACCATGAGCTTCACCATTAAAGAAGTTTCCCCATCTACCTATAGCTTGAGCTAAAATTAAACCAGGAACTACAAAATCCGTCATTCTTAAAGTACTAACATGATATCTTTTACAATAAATAATAATTGTTATTAAACCAAAGATGATTCCTCCATGAATGGCAAGTCCACCTTCCCATACTTTAAATATATCCCAGAAATTATGATATAAATTTAAATTAAATAAAACATAATATAATCTTGCACCAATAACACCAAAAATAATAGCCCAAAACATCATATTAAAAATATAATCTTTAGAATATTTATATCTTTGGCCTTCTCTTAAAGCTAAAATTATGGCAAGTATTGCTCCTACTAAAATAAGAACTGAATACCATTTAATACTAATACCCGCTATTGTAAACATTGTATCACTCATTTATTTTCATCTCCTTATATAGTATATCATTAATTTAAATTATATAAAATATTTTTAACGATTTCTTTGTAAATATTCTTCATATAAAGATGCTATTCCTTCGGTAATATTACTTTGATCTAAATGTTCATAATCTTCTTTTAATTCTTCTATTGTTTTTGGAATAACTTCATTATTATCTAATTTATATAAATAATTTAATTGGGGATATCTTTTTAAAATAGTTGGATTATTAATAATTGTTTTATTAAATAATTCATCTAATTCGATATCTACTCCATTATCTACTCTTTTAGTATCAAATAAACTATTTTGATATTTAGCTACTTCTTGCATTTGTTCATGTTTATTAATAGCCTCCAATCCAAAAATTTCTAAAGCCATTAATCTTGATTGAATACCAATAGCAAAAGCATCTTTTTCATAACTAATTGCTTTATAGTTTTCTTGATAATAATTAGGTAACATGTCTCTTAATATTTTATCTTTTGTAGCTATCATCCCTAATAAACTTACTTCGTTACCTGAAAAAACTTCTTTATATTGATAAGAATGTCTTAATTCATGATTAAAAACTTCAATAAATTCCGTATTACCATAGTAATATAAAGCTTTAATTATATCTTCATTAAATCTTACGGTATTAGCAATGTTGTCTCCTAGAACTAAAGAATCTTCATCTATTCTTTTATATTCTTCACTTGGTAATATTTCACATGTACTAGATGGATAGCCATAAGTATTTTTCATAATATTAGTAGTATAATTTTTAATCATTTCTTCAAATATTTCATAACTAATAATTGGTGTTGCCTCATGATTTAAATTATTATAAAGGATAGCTTTAATAAAATAATTAGCAATATAATTAGTAGTTCCTTTATTGGCTTCATTTATATCATTTCGTAATATAATACCTTCTACATATGGTATTTCTTCTTTAGTTATCTTTTCATCTTTAATTATTCTATCTGTGATATCTTTATATAATTTATCCATTTTAGAAAAATAATCATATTTAGTTAGTAATTCATTAATAAAATCAATATTATTTAAAGAATATAAAGCGCTTAAAAAAATATTAAATTTTTCATCAGTTGGATTTATGTTTTTTATTACTTCATCAGTTATATTTTTTAGTTGTTTTATTTTTTCTTCTAGTAAAGGATTAAGACTATTACAATAAATACACGTACTATTATGGAAACTTCCCCCACAATTAGGACATCTACTATTTTTCTTTATTTCTAGTATAATTTTCATTGCATCATTATAAAATGTATTTGTTTCCATACTATCTACCCTATATTTATAATAACAAAAAAATACTTTAAATTAAAGTATTTTTCGTAAAAATTCGCCAGTATAAGATGTTGGATGTTTGGCTATTTCTTCAGGAGTACCAGTAGCAACTACATCGCCTCCGCCTTCACCACCATCAGGACCTAAATCAATGATATGGTCAGCTACTTTAATAACATCAAGATTATGTTCGATTACTAAAACGGTATCACCATTATCAACTATGCGATTTAAAATAGCAATTAATTTTTTAATATCATCAATATGTAACCCAGTCGTTGGTTCATCTAAAATAAATAATGATTTACCCGTGGCTTTCTTTTGAAGTTCTTTAGATAGTTTAACTCTTCCAGCTTCGCCACCAGATAATGTTGGTGCTGTTTGGCCTAATTTAATATAAGATAAACCAACATCCATCATAACTTTTAATTTATTATAGATTTTAGGAACATTTTCAAAGAATTTGATAGCTTCACTAACGCGCATATCTAAAACTTCACTAATGTTTTTACCTTTAAATTTAATTTGGAGAGTTTCTTTATTATAACGTTTACCTCCACATACTTCACAAGGAACGTAGACATCGGCTAAAAAGTGCATTTCAATTCTTTTAACTCCATCACCCCAACAAGCTTCACATCTTCCCCCTTTAACATTAAATGAAAATCTTCCCTTGTCATAGCCTCTTAATTTAGCTTCTTTAGTTTGGGCAAATATATCTCTAATATCATCAAAGACTCCAACATAAGTTGCCGGGTTACTTCTTGGCGTTCTGCCAATCGCATCTTGAGTTATTTGAATAACTTTATCAATATTATTTAAACCAGTTACCGATTTACATTTACCAGGTATTTCTTTGGAACGATACAAGTTCTTAGCTACAGTTTTATATAAAATTTCATTTATTAAAGTTGATTTACCAGAACCAGATACACCAGTAACAACGACAAATTTACCTAAAGGGATATCAACATTAATATTTTTTAAGTTATTTTCACAAGCTCCTTTGATGGTAATTTTTTTACCATTACCTTTTCTTCTTTTCTTTGGGACTTCGATTGTCTCTTCTCCTCTTAGATATTTACCCGTTAGACTTTTAGGATTGTTCATAACATCTTCCGGTGTCCCATAGGCCATAACTTCTCCCCCATATTCACCAGCACCTGGTCCTATATCAACGAGATAATCAGCGGCTAACATGGTATCGGTATCATGTTCGACAACAATTAAAGTATTACCTAAATCGCGCATTTCTTTTAAACTATTGATTAGTCTTTCATTATCTTTTTGATGCAAGCCAATACTTGGTTCATCTAAAACATACAATACTCCCGATAATTTACTGCCTATTTGCGTCGCTAGTCTTATTCTTTGAGCTTCTCCTCCAGATAATGTTCCAGCACTTCTCGTTAAAGTAAGATAAGACAAACCAACATTAATTAAAAACTCTAATCTTGATTTAATTTCTTTAATGATAAGTTCACTAACTTTAGCTTCTTCTTCATCTAATTTTAAATTACAAATAAATTCATGTAAGTCTTTAATTGACATATCGGTTAAATCAAAAATATTCTTTTTATTAATATAAATAGATAAAACTGATTCTTGTAATCTTTTTCCATTACAAACAGGACAAGGCATTTCCACGATATAATTATCTAGCCATTCTCTAATCCAACTACTTTTAGTTTCAATATATCTTCTTTCTAAAGCATTAATTATTCCTTCATAAGTATTAGTTGTATTACGCGTATTACCATTTTTAGAAACATAATTAAATTCTAAAACATCATCAGTTCCATATAATAAATAATTTAGTTTCTTTCGTGGAATATCTTTTAAAGGAGCATTCATATCTATTTTATAATGCTTACATACCGTTTCTACTTGGGTATAATAAGTTGTACTATCTAAACTTAAAGCGGATATAGCTCCATCTAATATTGATTTATTACGATCCGGTATTAATAATTCTTCACTTATTTTTAATTTGGTTCCTAGACCCTTACATTCAGGACAAGCCCCATAAGGCGCATTAAAAGAAAATAATCTTGGTTCCAATTCGGGAATAGAATAATTACATTTTAAACAAGCATATTTTTCACTCATTAATAGTTCGTCTTCATCATAACTAATAACGACTTTACCATCAGCTCTTTTAGTACTTTCTTCAATAGCTTCAAATATTCTGGTTCGCTCTTCTTCACTAACGGTAATTTTATCAATAATTAAATCAATATTATCTTTAATATTTTTTTCTAAACCTTCAACCTCACTTATCTTAATAATTTCACCATTAACTCTAAGTTTGGTAAAACCTTCTTTTTGTAAATTAGCAATTAAATCTTTATGCGTTCCTTTTTCCCCATGGACAATAGGTGCCATAATTGTAATGGTTTTATCCTTTAATTCCATAACCTTATTAGTCATTTCTTCAATACTTTGACTTTTTATTGGAATATGATGATTAGGGCAATAAGGTACTCCAATACGGGCAAATAAAAGTCTTAGGTAATCATAAATTTCCGTGATTGTTCCTACTGTTGACCGCGGGTTTTTATTAGTTGATTTTTGATCTATGGAAATACTTGGACTTAAGCCTTCGATGGAATCAACATCTGGTTTTTCGGATACCCCAATAAATTGACGCGCATAAGCTGATAGACTTTCCACATATCTTCTTTGACCTTCCGCATATATCGTATCAAAAGCTAAACTACTTTTGCCACTACCAGAGACACCAGTCATAACAATTAATTTATTTTTAGGTAATTCTAAATCAATATTTTTTAAATTATTTTCTCTAGCACCTTTAATAATTATCTTATCCATGAAAAACACTTCCTTTAATATTACTAATTTATCTCATTTTCACTAATTTAAACTTTTTTCATGATTTAGTATAAGAAAAAAGTTAAAAAATTGCAACTTTTTTTAACTAATTTAATCTTTAAATAAATCATCCATCATTTGTTTAATATTTTCTTTCCGTTTTTTGGTTTCATTTTCATCTTTAATTATTTTATAGACATCACCTTCATGAGCATCTTTAAGTAAACTTATAGGGATTTCTTTAAAAGTATTATCTTCACATTCAACTATCGCAATATCTTTTTCAATTCGATCTATTGTAAATTTCATTTTTCCACCTCCACATCTAAATTTTCGCCATCCGTACTTATTACAATATTGCCATTTAAATCAGTACGATATATTTTAGTGCCTAATTTTTCGTAAGCTTTTATTACGTCTTTATCCGGATGATCATATTTATTATTTTCGCCCACCGAAATTACGGCTATCTCTGGATTTACTTTTTTAATAAAACTCGTACTAGATGAAGTATTAGAGCCATGATGACCTACTTTAATTACATCCGCCGAAACATCCGTCAAAGTTTTTTCTACGTATGCTTCGCTATCACCCATGAATAAGAAACTTTTATCTTGAAAAACTATTTTTAATATTGCTGAATAATTATTTAATTCATCATATTTTTTATTCTCGGGAGCTAAAAAATAAGCTTTTAAATTTTCCGTATTAATAATTTTTTTATCCTTTTCGGCAACTGTTATTGATAAACTTTTACTCTTTATAGTCTTAAGTAAATTTTCATAAGTTTTAGTATTCGCCGCTACTTTAGGCATATAAATATTTTTAACATCAAAGTTTTTAATAATATAAGCAAGACCTCCAATATGATCAGCATGAGGATGAGTACCGATAACATAATTTATTGTATCATAATTTAAATTTTCAATATAATCAGCAATTTTTTCTTCATCTTGAGCCTCACCTGCATCTATTAACATGGTTTCGCCATTAGGTAATTCAATAAAAATACTATCAGCTTCCCCAACATCTAAATAATGAACTTTTAAATCATTGTTAACAGTAACTGCTGGTAAAGGTTTATCAAGATAAAAATTCCAGTTACAACCAGTTAAAAATATAATAATCAAAGGTAAAAATAATATTTTTAATCTTTTCATATGTTACTCCTAAAAGGATTATAACATTTATTTTTATTTCTTTAAAGTTATATTCTCTTTACTAGGTCCTTTTAACCATTTACCATCATAAGTAAATCTTGAACTATGACAAGGACAATCCCAAGTTTTATCTACTTCATTAAATACTAAAGGACATTTTAAATGGGGACATATTGTTTTTACATAATAACTTTTTTCTTTAACTTTAACTATGCCTACATTATTATTTATTATTACACTATCATACCATTTTTTATTAGGTTTAATTCCTTTAATAAAAGCAATTAAGTTAGTAGTAAAACTTTTATAAAATTTTTGATATTTTTTGATTCTTCCCGGATTAAAAATATTATCATACATTACTTTGTTATTATTTATTTCTTCATATATTATTTTACCACTTAATACGCCATTAGTCATACCCCAAGTATTAAAACCTGTTGCTATGTATAAATTATTATCTACTTTTCCGATTAAAGGAAGATTATCACCCATCATAATATCCATATTCGTCCAACTATAAACAATATCTTTTTCTGTTAAATTAAAAGCTTTAATAACTTTGTTTTGATTAGATTTATCATTTTCTTTAAAAGTTGGATTATGACTACAACTTAAATATATTCCATAGATATTATCACCATCTTCATAAGTTCGATATGATAAAATTGGCTTACTATAAGTAATATAATTTAGATGAGGATTAGTCTTTTCTTTTACGACTACAATACTTGATTTTTCAATTGTCGATGAAGCTGGTAACCATAAAGGTTTTAAAAAGAAAGGATACTGACACGTAATAATTACTTTTTTAGCCTTGATGGTAAATCCTTTATCTGTCTCACAAACATAATCTTTTTTTACCTTTTTAATATTAACTATTTTCGTATTTTCATAAATCTTATCTTGTAATTTTATTTTTAAATAATTAATAAACTTTATGGGATTAAAAGTATAAGTATCATTTACCATAATCCCATATAGTTTTTGATATTCGGTATATTTAACTCTTACTTTTTGCGATTTTAAAAATTGATATATTTTATCTATTTTCTCTAAATCATTTACTTTGTTAGTAAGTAATAAAGAATTAGATTGTTCTAAATCACAAGCTATATTTTCGCGTTTTACTATTTCTTTTATTAATTTAATTGCATCTTTTTGGCTTTTTAAATAATTAATGGCTAAATTACCATTTTTAGTTAATAATTTATAAAGAATATCTTGTTGTAAATAAGTAATTTTACCAGTTGTTCCTAAAGTTACTCCCGAGCCAACTGTTTTGGCTTCTACTAAAAAGACATTGGATTTGTTTAGAAAATAAAGAGTACTTAAACCAGCAATCCCACCACCAATAATTAAAGTATCAATAGTTTGATTTTCTTTTAACGAGGGACAAGTTAAATCAATTAAATATTTTTTCCAAAGCATTTTCTTCACCATTTATATTTTGATAAAATAAAGAATAATTATTCCTTTTAATGACATCAGTAAATTTTTAAAACAATAATTGTTTTAAAAATTTACTTATAAACTAATCTATTTTTTATCAAAAACATAACCAATAGGAAAATCATAATTTTCAAAGGGTATTTTTTTATTAAAATCAACATATGCTTTGCCATCATCATGAACAATAAACTCTATCCCGGGAGATACTTTGTAAGTATCAACTACACCTTTAAGAAAAAAGACTAAAAATCCATTTTTAGTAGTTAATTGACACCAATTAGAATCAGGAGTATTTTCTTTTTGAATTAAATAAAAATTTTTATCATTAATAGTATTATTCATATATTCTAAAAAGTTATTATTATTATTAAAATAAACATTATGTCTAAATCTTAAACTTACAAAACCAATTTTTTCTGCCCATTTTATAAATTCATCTCGCCATTTAGGAAAATTATTTATTTCATTATATATAACAGCAACTGCTGATGTATGGATATTATTATCTAATAATATTTGGACAACTTCTTTATAATATTCATCTGTTGGATTATATGTTCTAAATGTTTTATTTCTGCGTTCTTGATTATAATCGTGTACAGATATATTTACATAATTTACCACACCCTTCATAAATGGGGCAACTTTCTTTAAGCCAATTCCATTGGTTGTACAAGTAATTCTACTAATTTTATCCTTTAAAGAAAAACTTCTTAATTTATGCATTACTTTAATAAAGAAATCAGAATCAAGTGTTGGTTCATTTCCGGTTATATCAATAGAGATTGGTTGTCTTTCTTCAATTTTTAAAACAATTTGTTCAAGGGAAATTAAAAAATTATTTAACCATTGCTCTTTTAATAAAGAGGAATTTTTTTGCATATTAGTAGTATGCTTATTATAACAAAAATTACAATTGGCATTACAACCACCGGGAATAACTAACTTTATAGTGATAGAATTATCAAAATCCTTTCGATATATATAATCTTTTTGAATTTCTAAAAGCCTTTGAGCCTTATTTTTTACTCTTAAATCTTTATCATTAAGTAAGTCTTTTAATAATTCATATGGCACTTCAGGATTATCATTAATTGCCGCATATCTAACACGCCAATTAGAATCTTTAATAGCCCTTTCAATATATTTTTTAGCAAGTTTTTCCCTAATTTGGACACTATTATCATGGGATAATTTTTCTAAAATATCATCAGTAATATTTTTATTATCTAATAAGCCATCCCGAACTAAATAGTTAGGATGATTTAAAAATTTACTAATATTATTTGTATTTCTTGCTTTAGTTCTTTCTTCTCTCCAATTCATATTACTATACCTCATCATTAATTTCATTTTTTATAAAATTATAAGCATCATTTAATACTTTATTAAAATTTTTACTTGTATCAAAATAGGGAATTTTTAAATTATTACATTGCTTTTTTACTTCTTTACTATATTTAATTCCAAGTTCAATGTTATCAAGAATTTCTTCATCACTTTTAGAAGAAGTCCATATATTATTGGAATCATATTTTCTTATATTTAATAATTTATCGTTTTTATTTAAATCAGTATATCCTAAAAAAACTATTATTGTATTTTTTAATTTTTCATTAGCAATATCTATAGGATATAAATGACATGTATCTATGCAATAAAATTCTTTATTTTTAGTTTTGTCACTATCACATTCATTAATAATAGTTGCTATTAAATGAGACATTTTGGGACTTATAATTTTCCAATCATCATTTTTATTGGAGCAAAAGTTATTATAAATCCCTCTTTTTATTGTATCCATTTTGTAATGCGTGTATCCCATCTCTTTAAATAACATTGAAAGTGTAGTTTTACCAGTTCTAGAACATCCTGCTATGATGATATTTTTCAATTCCATCACTCTCCCAATAATTTTAATATTTTGTTAATAACATTATATTAATAACAATGAGATTTTGTCAATATTTTTTTAATTATTTTCTTTAAAAGTAAAAACTTATATTTATACAAAATAAAATAATTATTTTTTTAAAGTTCTCGCAATGCTTTTGGCATTTAAAGAATCTTCGCATCTTGTCATAGCTGCAACTTTATTATCTTCACATTTAGCTAAAACCTTTTTTAAAGCATTTATTAATTCCAATCTTTTTATTTCTAAAGGTGTATTGAGAGTTTTTAAAATTACTTCATTAGAATAAATTTTTTCCCCTTGATAATCAATAACTGGAGCTTCTACTTTTGTTGGCATCATTTTTCTATTATCATATATTCTAACTAACTCTTTGCCTTCAATAACACTTTTAGGTGCTAAAATATTCCGAGCTGAAATATCTACCATTGCTCCTTGAATAGAGGCAGATTTAAGATATAAATCTTTACTACTTAAATAAATGTCTCCCTTATTCGTATTTATGTAACTATCATTTATTTCAAGTTTATTTTCAACTTCTATGCCAATATGATAATTTGCATGACCTGATAATGCTGAACCATCAATTATTAAATTCTCAGCTGCAATGGAATTAATAGGACCAAAATTAAAAGTAATATATTGGAGAATACCATCACCATTAAAAATACTAAGATGCATACCATAATAGAAATTACAATTATTAATTCTTATATCACAATTTTTTTCTAAAATTGTAATACTTGTTTGAAAATTCATATCATCTATTATATAAACAATAGGTTTATTTAAATTATATCGTTGGGCTAAATCAATATTGTTTTCATCTATACCTGATAACATAATTGTATTTATTATTTTATGTTTAGAAACATAACAATATAATATTTCATCAGTTTCTACGCATTTACCCATATGTCCTGTTAATTCTTTTTTAATACCTTCTCTTACCTTTTCATAAACATATTTTTTTAATTCTCTACGCATAATATCTCCTTTATTTTTTAATACTTATTAAATCATTAATTAACCATTTTGTCAAATTAAAACAATAGTTAATTAACTACTGTTTCCTTATTATGCAATTTAACTTTGCCTTTATTAATGTAAGTTTCATAAGCTTCTTTTATTTCTTTATTTTCATAACTATTCTTTAAAGTATTTTTAGCATCATCTTCATATAATGCGGTTTGTCTTTCTTTTAAATATTCAGCCATTTCATTGATTGGCACCAAGCCTTGGCCGGCACCACCCACACAACCACTAGGACAAGTCATAACTTCTACGAAATCATAATCTTTTAATTTTTCATAATAATCTTTTAAAGTTGAAATTTTATTGACAATGGCTACTTTTAACTTATATTTTTCTAAATCAATAATTGCTTCTTTAAAATTTTCGTTATTTCTAACTTTAGTTAAATTATAAAACTCTTGAGGTGCATTTTTACCATTTATCAAGTAATAAGAGGTCCGTAAAACAGCTTCTGTGACACCACCAGAAGTACCAAAGATAAGTCCGGCTCCACTACCTTTACCAAGTAGCTCATCAAAATTAGATGATTCCAAAGCTTTAAAATCAATGTTAGCTTCTTTAATCATCATCACGAGTTCCATAGTCGTAATACAAAAATCAACATCTTCATTATGAAAGATTTCATCTTTTTTAGATACACATGGAGTTAAAGCTACTAAAATAATATTATTTTTATTGATTTGTTCATATTCGGCATAATAAGATTTAACCATTGCTCCAATCATACCAATTGGACTTTTGCAAGAACTAATATGATTTAAATCATTGGGATGAAATAATTTTTCATAAGTAACCCACGAAGGACAACAACTAGTCATAAGCGGTAAATTTTCCTTTTTCTCTAATCTACTAACCAATTCCTTAGCTTCTTCCATAACAGTTAAGTCAGCTCCAAAGGTGGTATCAAAAACCTTACTAAAACCGAGTTGTCTTAAAGCACTAACCATTTTGTCTTCTAAGAATTCACCTTTTTTATAACCAAAGGCATCTCCAATCGCTACTCTTACTGCGGGAGAAGTAATAACCATAACTTCATAATTAGTATCATATAAATAATTAAGGATCGTTTTATAATTAAAACGGGGAACTAAAGCTCCCATGGGACACGTTAAAATACATTGGCCACAGTTAATACATTCTTTGCCAATGTCATTATTTTCTTTACAAGTTTTAGCACACATTCCACAATTAATACATCTTTCTTCAATTCTATCAATTGCTAAATTACCTTTTTTTACTTCAATTCTTTCCATTTTATTTTGTTAAAACTTTATACATTTTGACAAGTTTTACTAATAACTCCTTTTCATCTATCTTTATATCATTGGTCGCAATTAAAGTTGCTAAGCCATTAACATATAACCAATAATTCATAAACAAAGTTTTCGCATCATCAAAACTTAATTTATGTTTATTAACTAAATTAACTATCGTTGATTGATTCCATTTTTCATCTAAAACATCATCTAAACTTTGCCATTTTAAATTATTACTTAAAAATAAACTTTTAAATAAATTTTTATATTTTTGTGCAAATTCAACATAAGCTATAGCTAAAGTTAGTAGTGCTTTTGATGAATCAATTCGACTATTAATGTAAGCATCATATTGGCGATATATTTCTTTATATATATCTTCTTTTATTTCATCCATACTTTGGTATAAGCGATATAAAGGTTTAGTTGATATACCTAACTCTTTGGCAAGGGAACGAGCATTAACGGAATCCCACCCCTTATCATTAACCATTTTTACAGCAGTTTTTATTACTTTTTCTTTTTTAATTTCTACTATAGCCGGCATAATTTAACCTCCTTTATGGTAACTTATGTTTTTATTATAGCATGTTTTTTCCCCTTTGAAAAGGCAAAAAACATCAAAATTTGATGTTTTATTTTAAACTTTGGCTTTTACTTTGATGGCACCCTTATCACATTTATTACCCCAGGCATCAATTAAGACACCATCTTTATAAATACATATTCTTTCACAATTATTAGCACAACCTTTACATTCAATACCTTTAGTTTCAAACACAACATCTTCAATATTGAAATCAAAGTTTACTTCTTTTTCTTTTTGCGAAAGTATGGCTACCCCAAGAGCACCCATCAAATGAGAGTTAGGATCAACTATAATTTTTTCACCTGTGGCTTCTTCGAAAGCTTTTATAACCCCCACATTTTTAGATACTCCCCCTTGGAAGACAATTGGGGCATTTATTTTTTTACCTTTACCAACATTATTTAAATAGTTATTTACAACTGCCTTGCATAAACCAGCCACAATATCTTCTTTTTTATGACCAATTTGGGCTTTATGAACTAAATCACTTTCCGCGAATACCGTACAACGAGCCGCAATATTCGTTGGATTTTTACTTTTTAGGGCTAGTTCGCCGAATTCTTCAACCTCCAAACCTAGACGTTTAGATTGACTAGATAAAAAAGAACCAGTTCCCGCGGCACATAAAGTGTTCATCGCATAATCAACAACTATTCCTTTATCTAAAATAATTATTTTAGAGTCTTGGCCACCTATTTCAAAAATTGTTTTAACATCAGGATAAAGCGATAAAGTTCCAATAGCATGAGCCGTAATTTCATTTTTTACAACATTAGCTCCTAAAATAACGCCAATAAGTTTTCGAGCTGAGCCAGTGGTTCCTACCCCCACAACTTTATATTTTTTACTATCGAATTGCTTTTTTAAAACTGCTATTAATCTTTTAACAGCTCCGATTGGATCTCCTTCAGTCCAAAGATATTCACTAGCTAATATATTATTTTTTTCATCAATAATAATTCCTTTGGTTGAAATCGAACCTATATCTACACCCATATACGCTTTTTTCATTTCATCATTTCTCCTTTTCGCATCATAATCATATCATAAAATGCTTCTACTCTCGTATTAATACCCACATCGGATGTTTGAGTATCAAAACTAAAATAAATAATTGGAATTTTATAATCTTCACTTATTCTTTGTAATACTGGCATCGTATCTATTTCGGGAGTACAGCCAAAACTTTTAACATGGATTATACCATCGCAACCATCTTTGGCATAATCAATAGCCTTTTTGATGGTATACATTGCTGTTGCCCCCATATCAAATTTGGCATATTTTTTTATACTTTGCTTTATTTCTTTTTCGTAATTATGGAATAAAGTATTGGAAATATTCATCCATCTTTCAATAACAATTCCTCTTTTAGCTAATTCTTTTTCCATATAATGATTAGAATATTCATCCATAATCGTATAATATTCGCCAATAATCCCTACTTTCAAAGGATTCTTTGGTTTATTTATTTTAAGATTTTTAAATTTTCGCATGTATAATTTATAAATAATATTTAATTCTTTTTTATCTTCTACTTCCCTTAAATCTTCTAAAAAGTCTTGATGTAATTTATCAAAAGAACCTTCAACAACTTCAAAACCAACATTTTCTCTAATATAATCTTCTATTTTATCAATTATTTCCACCATTTTTATGGCAAGTAATGTTGCTTTAGCTACTTTTTTTACATTCATATTGGGATTTATTTTTTTAAACTCATCATAAAAAGTTAAAGGTTTATTAAAATTAGCATTAGCCATATTAACAAAATTAACCTTATAACCTAAATCTTTTAGGATTTGTTCATGCATTTCTCCGTAGTAACCCAAGCGACAAGCCCCACCTACTTGAACTAAAGTTGTTGCCCCATCATCAATGGCTTCAATGTAACTACCTAAATGATATTTAAAAGGGGTACAAACAAAATCTGGTGAATACTTGGCTCCAAGTTCAATGGTCTTTTTCGTTATCGGTGGAGCCATAACATAATCACAATCTAAACCTTTGCGAATAATGTATTCGATTGGAATATTATAAGAACCAAATCTAGGAAAACTTACCCTTACTTTATTCATGTACAACTTCACCTTCTTCTTTTCGTAATTTAATAATATCAACAAAACTTTCTAATCTCGTTTCTAAACCAGCAGTTCCTTCTTGACCATCTAAAATTAAATTAATAATAGGTTTTTCTTTAAAACGGCGAATAATCATTTCATTAACTAAAGAATCAGGGCCACAAGGAAAAGAAGAAACTAAAATGATTCCATCTACTTTATCTTTGTAAATATCTATTGAACCAACTAACTCTTTATTAAAAGTCCAAGGTAAAGTTTTACTAATTACTTTCGCTTTATCTTTTGCTTTCTTTTCATCAACAACACAACCTAAAATAGAATTAACATCTAATTCGGTTAAAATATCAATTATTGGTTTACCTATATATTCATCATAAATATTATAAGGATGAGCTACAATTAATATTTTGATTTTATCTTCTTTAAGTAATAATTCTTGATTATTTATATCTATCATTTTTTTCGTTTTTTCCGCTTGCTTCGCCACCATATAAGCTTTTAAAGTTAATGCTTTATTCTTACCTAAAAATTTACCCATTTTTAAAAAAGCTTTTAATTCGGTATCTTTGTTTTCAACATCAATACTATAATATAAAATCTTTAAGTCTTTTTCGCGATAGGTATTATTTACCACATCATAGATTGCTTGAAATTTAGAACAAACAATATCTTTATTTGAACCTAAAGAAGCAATTCTTGGAATAAACAAACAATCACATTTATCAATTAAATAATCAACATGACCTAAAAATATTTTACTTGATAAACAGGCTTCATCTATAGCATGCATTGTTCCTTTTTTTAAAATATCTTTATTTGTTTTAGGACTGACAATATAATCTATACCTAATTCATCAAAAAAAGTTTCCCATAGAACATGATATTTATAATATAAAAAACCTCTCGGTATCCCTACTTTCATTAAAACCACCTAAAATATTATACTACAAAATAGTCCAAAAACAAAATATCAACCGAAGTTGATATTTTTAGCGAATTACTTGAGTTACATCATAGCCAAAGTATTCTAACATTGTTACTGCTTTTTTACTTAAATAACCTTTGTGACAAACAATATAATATTTTTGATTTTTATTTAAATATTTATTATGATCTAAAAGCAATTTATCTACATAAATATTAATACTATTAGGTGTTGGGTCTTCCATATAATCTTTAGCATTTTGCACATCAATCAATGTTCCCATGCTTGGATTATAGTTGGCTAAATTTATTCGTTTCATTTTACCACCACTTTATTATATGGCATATTAAAAAAAGTAATCATTTAAGATTACTCATATTTTATATTATAATTCGATAGGTTCTTTTTTTGACAATTTTTCTAAAGCTTTTATATTTAAAATTTTATATAATTCTTGATAATATTTTAATAAATCTTCCGCTGGCATTTCAGTTATTTTAGATTCAAATTGAGCTTCTTCAATTTTTATAGGCATTTCTATTCTTACATATGATTTATATTTTAATCCCAAATCCTTCCAATTTTTTATTAATATTCTTTTGTAAGGATCACCTTGAGTAGTTAATTTAAAAACATGATAATTTCTTTTATCTTCTTCGACAATTAATCCACGACCATCATCAAGAATTAAAACTGGTCTTCTTTGAATTTTAACGTTAATATCTTTATTTTTATCATAATAAATTATAGGTATTGCTACTACCCAAATTTCGCCTATTACTGGTTTCTGCATATATTAGACCATCCTTTTCTTTAAATCTTTTTCGGTTAATCCTAATTGATTTAAAATATTTTTTACTTTTTTTTCTTTAGAATATGATTTTTCAAAATTAGAACGCTTTAATTCTTTTAAACTTTTATTATATTCAGAAAAAGATTGGCCTAGAAGCTTAGCACAATCATTTTGCGATTCAATATACTTTTTTTCATTCATTAAAATCACTCCTTTTTGTAAAATAATAAGTTGTTAAAATTTAAATTTGTTCTATTCATCACCAAAGAAATCATCAAAGAATTCATCATCGGTAATAACATTTTCATTAACTATGATACTATCCGCATCAACATTAATTTTTGGTTTTTCGCCATTTTCAGTCGGTGTGGATTCTTCAATAGGTGTACTAACAGTTTTTTCTACTGGTACTTCTTCTAGTTCTTCGGTATCAGGTTCTTTTGTTGATTCAGTTTTAGGTTCTTCATCCTTTTCTTTAGTTTCAGCATCAAGAACGACATCTTCTTCTTCTAATTTAGCTTTTTCAGCTCGCTTAGCTTCTTCCTCTTCTAATTCAAAGGCTTTTAATTTTTCATCTATATCTTTAAGCATCGCATCTAAATCTAAATTTCCCATCGGAGGTTTTTTTGTTTCTTTGGCTGGAGATGCAAATGGTGAATCTAAGCCACCTAAAGAACTCATCGAAGAAGGTCCCATACCGCCCATACCAAATGGACTACCCATTGGATTACTGAATGGATTGGCAAATGGGTTATCCATTCCTCCACCCATATTATTACTTTGTTCGGCCATTAATTTGTTACGTTCTTCCATAACAAATTTTTTCAAATCAAATAATTCTACCGGTTGTTTCATTCTTTGCGGATACGGTTCTTCAATTCTCTTGATTCCCCAATCTATTTTAAAATCGGGTTGTAATTTTACTCTATAAGGATTAGTCCGTAGTCGAATAATAATACCCTCAAATAATTTCATTTTTTGTAAATCAGTTATTGATATTAATGGTCTTGTCGCATTCTTATCTTTATCATCAGTAACTTTTACTTCCCCACACATTTTACTAATTTCTTCTAGAGCTTTAAGTTCGGTACTAATTAAATAAATTAAATTACCACAGTTACCGCGAATAACTTGGGCGACTTCTTCACCATAAACTTGATTTAATTGTGCAAAGTTTTGAATGATAAAAGTAAAACGAATTAATCTACTCCGAGCCGCCGAAATCATCGCATCAACATCTTTTAATGGAGGCATGTTGGCAAACTCATCAAGAATAAAATTAGTTCTAATAGGAAGTTTACCACCATTTTCTTGAGCTACATCAATTAATGTTTCATAACATTGTTTGATAAAAATAGTCATTAAACTATGGTAAGTTTTCTTTTCATCATGAATAATCATAAATATTGCGGTCTTACCATTACCAATACTTCTTAAATCAAAATCACTATATGATAACATTTCACTTAAGTTTTCTTGGGTTGAGAATTTTCTAATCTTTTGTCTAAAAGTTGAAAGAATACCACCTTTAGTATCACTTGGCGCATTTATAGTATTTGATGCAAATATATAAGCACTGGAACTTTCCCCTTTAAAACGGAAATATTCATTAATATAGTGACTAGTTCCACATCTTTCTTCTCCCACGGTACTCATTAAGTTAATACTATTTAAGTTAATTTCTTTTTCTTGAGCGTCCATGAATAAACCAAGAGCTAAACCAGAGAAATAATCGGCCGCACTTTTTTCCCAGAAATCAGAATCATTTTTATTACTAGGGTCATACAAAATATTTAAAGCAATATCATCTAGTAATTCCGTAGCTTTATCAATATTACCACTCTTATAGTATTGATATGGTAAAGTTAAAGGATTCCACGCATTACCATTTTGGGGTTCCCGAAAGTTTAAAAGAATAATTTTATAACCTAAAGATTTTAAATAATTAGCTGAATATTTATAAATTTCTCCTTTAGGGTCAGTAATTATCATACTTTCGCCTTTTTTAGCTAAGAAATTAACCATTGGTTTAACAATAGTTTGAGTTTTACCAGAACCAGTAGATCCAATAACTAAGTTATGATATTCCCCATTATCAACATAAGTTTCCTTTTCATTATTTATTAAAGGTACACCTGCAGCATCTAAAGTATCCGCTAATCTATTAATTTTAACAACATCTTCACCTTTTTTTATTTCTTTAGCTTCAGCCCATTTGGCATAGCCATCACTTTCTTTTTTCTTTATCTTAATACCTATGCCACCACTTTTATCTTTTTTAAAAATATAAGATGACACACTTGAAAATATGGCAATTAAAGAGCCCACAAATAATAAAATAGTTACAGGCAAATAAGGCATTGTAAAAGCTTTAAATGGCATTAAACCATAAAAAACACCTTCATTAATTAATGAAGTGAAATTCAAAACAGCTATTGCACATAAATACAATAGTAAAATACAATAAATTACAAACATTAATAAATCTTTTTTATCTATTTTGAACTTCATTAATATTCTTTCCTTCCTTCAATATTATACAAAATATTTATTTATTTCACAACTAAATATTATTTATTTTTATATTTTAAAACAAAGTAAATAACTAAAGCTAAAACAACAAAACTTCCTAAAATTAGAAATATATTATAATTACCTTCTTCTGTATTTTCAACAACTTCTTCTTTATTTTCTTCAACATTTTCTTCAGGGGTTATTGGTTGTTGTTCTTCTGGTTTTTTTATACTACCTGGTAAAACATATGTTAAATGAATAGATTTATTATTATAATTATTTCTATTTATATCCCATATATATACATTATCATCTACATTATCGGCATTAGAAGCTATTACTTCTAAATCTGTTTTAATTCTAATAGTAATATTTTCAAGTATAGGATAAGTTTCGAATAAATTACATTTATTATTAGTCCGTAATAAAACATATCCATTTTCTTTTTGCCTATCTAATTCTTCAAAACATTGCTTAATTGCAGCGGAACGATAGAAATCTGTATCATCAAAATTAGCACTTAATTGAATACCTCTGTTTTCTTCATTACTGTAATCTTCTACTTTATACAATAAATCTTCACTAATAGTTCCCGTATAATATTCTAAATCATATCCATGATCAAAATATTTAGGAATTCTTTCATTTTTTTGTAAATTATAAAAATCAAAAATATTAGTTCCATCATATGTTTCAGTAGAGTCTTCTTGACTATAAATACTTATATTTTCTTGAAAATCATTTTCATTAATTTCTAAATTATATGTTACACTACATCCAGAACAAAGAAATACTAAAAATATACAAATAATTATTTTTTTCATTTTGGCTCCTTATTTTAATAATTATGATTACACTTATAAAAATTATTATCAAATGGTTTAATTATATCTTTAATATAATCCATAGGATTTACTGCTGTGCCATTAACTAAAATTCTAAAATCTAAGTGGCAACCAGTAGAAGTTCCTGTTGTTCCAACATATCCTATTACATCGCCTTGTCGTACTTTACTTCCTTCACCATAACTAGCAAATCTTGACATATGTAAATATCGGGTAGCCATACCATTTCCATGTTCAATTTGAATCCAATTACCACCACCGGTACTGTCAGATCTTCTAATAGAAATAGTACCATCTTGAGCAGCATGAACTGGTATACCACAACTTGCCCCTAAATCAATACCACCATGATTTGAACTTGCACCTTGAGTTGGCGGTTTTCTTGGACCAAAAGATGATGAACAACGATAAGTATTATCCTCTAATGGCATTATAAATCCATTAGATGAAGTTCGACAATTTAACATTCTTGACATAACTTTTTCAGAATTATAGTCATCAAAATTACCAATACTACGACTATAAAATAAATTTTGATCTGAATAATCCCCAGTAACAAATAAAGCAAATTCTGCTTTAAGTCGTTTCATAATTCCTGCCATGCCACCTTTAGTATGAATTTTCATTTCATTCCATAAGCCGGAATAACCCCCGGAAGCATAAGCCGATAAAAGTCTATCGCTATAAGCTGTTCCTTGATTATAATTAAAATCGGTTAAAGCATCTTTTTGATATTGAGTTAAAACCACATTATATTTATTAGCAGCATCATCTATTGCTTTAGCATAAGTTCTTTCAATAGCAAATAATTGCACTCTTTCAAAAACTGAAATTGGCACACACATTCCAACTGTAACTGTATTTCCAAGAAAATATGCAGCCCAACCATTACTATGAATATAAGATATCACATCTGCATCCATTGCTAAGTTAGTAAAACCAGAACCAAGAGTTATCGCCCCATCGCCTAAATTTTTAGCTGTATATCCTTTTTCTCCATTCACTTCACAATAGCCTTCATTACCTTCCCATGCTTCAAGGAAAGATAATAAATTACCTCCAGTACCTGAAGAACAAAAAGAATTTGAGTTGTCACTTTCTTCAGCATCACCTATAGCCCCAAAAAGAATAAGTATCATAAACAATACTAATATTATTGAAGCAATAATAATGATAATCTTATATTTATGAAATTTTAAAATAAAATCAGCTTTATTCATTTTAGAATTGCCTTTTACTCTTAATTTTTCACGATTATTAACTTTTGGTCTGGCATTACTTACATTTTCTTGAGGTTTTTGTTCTTCAGAATTTGTGGCTTGTTGCTCATCTTGTTTTTCTTCTGTTTCTTTTTCCTCTTCTTCACTAGATTCTTCTTGTTCTTCATCATCTTCTCTAGTAATATTGCTATTTAAAAAATTATGTTGCCGATATTCAGGATCATATAATAATCTATTGTCTTCAGTTTGATTTGCTGAATTTTTTTTACCACGAAAAGAAGTAGCATTTTGGTTATTTGCTACATTATTTTTACTATCTTTCTTTTCTTCAGCCATTAAAATTCACCACCAAACTTTAAAGAATTATTTTATAATCCTCCCCCAGCACCAAAGGAATCTAATTCTTCTTGGGAAACAACAACTTGAATTCTCATTCTTCTGTTACCACAGATAAATAACGCATCCCCTTGATTATAATATTTAATAGATTCTTTTTCGCTTTCATTTAAGTCAATTAATTTACTCAAATCTTCTACTGCTTGTTTTCTTAAGTTCATAACTAAGTAATATGCTGCATTATCAAATATGGCTTTACCATGCATTATTAAGTTAGGAGCTGCAAAGTCGGTAGGTTGTTGGGTAACAATAATTGTTCCCGTATTATATTTTCGACTTCTTCTTTGAATTTGAGCTAAGAATTCTGCACCTAATTCGTTATGGCTTGATAACAATACATGGGCTTCATCAACATACATGGCCGTATTAACATCTTTATCTAAGCATAAGCCCCAAGCATATTTTAAGATATTAAAGAATAAAGCATTCTTAATATTTTCATCACTATTCATTAATTCTTTGATATTAAAGACAATAAAATCACTTTGAATACTTAAGGTTGTATGACCTGTAAAATAATATCTTAATTCTTTTACTAAAGGTCTAATCTTTAATTCTAATCTTTCCATTATATCTCTTTCATGAGTAGCATCAGTCATAGAAAGTAAACGTCCTTTAATAGTAGCATAAACATCATCAAAGGTTGGAAAATCATTACTTGTCAAAGTTGTATAATCGGTATCAAAATCTATTTTAAATCTTTTATATGTATCTTGAACTACTTCACTAAACATATTTAAAACATCTTCTTCAATACTAGGAGTATAGTATTTCATGAAAGCTTTTAATTGTTGAATAGTTCTTGTTAAAACAGTATAACCTAAGCCTTGTTCAATTTCTTCTTCATCAGCATCAATGACAATTTCTAATGGGTTAACCATACCAAAATCGCCACCTTTACCTAAATCAAGAAAATCACCACCAATAGAACGACACATTTCTTCAAGTTCACCTTCAGGGTCTACACAAACAACTTTGCAACCATTTCTTAAATGAGTTCGAAGTAATAATTTGGCAGCTGTTGATTTACCAGAACCAGATGTACCAAGAATAATTATATTGGCATTATTACGATTATTTTCTTTCTTTATTTGATATAGGAATTGATTAAATAGAATAACCCCACCGGAGAAATCCACACCTAACAATGTCGCATCTCCCGGGTCTTTAATACTATCGAAAATAAATGGATACATTCCTGCAATAGTAATAGATGGTATTGGCGTACCAATTCTTTGTTCAATATCTTGAGGTGGGAATATTGGAATAATTGATTTTAAGGCTTTTTCTTGTTCAAACATTAAAGCTACAGACTTCATTCCTAAACCTTCAAGTAAACTACGAACATGAATTTTTCTTAAATCCAATTCTTCTTTTGTATCAGCCGTAATTAATAAATGCATTTGAAAATCAAAAATTCTTGCTTGCGTAGCGGCCAACATTTGAATAAATTGTTCTAGTGATTCATAATCTTGACGAATCATTTCTTGCATTGTTTGGTCTTTTTCATTTTGATATCTTTGTTTCAAATCGGCGATTTCTTTATTTAACATTTTTTGTAATACAGCAAATTCAATTGGAATATGTTTTACGGCAATTTTAACACCTTGAATACTTGTTAAATTAGCTAAATGACCTAACATAATATTTTTAGGATAAGAAACTATAGTTAAAATAGTAGAATATTTTCCACCTAACATAAATTCTGTTGGTTTAAATTCCATTCCCTTAGGGGCTAATTCACTTTTTAATTTCATTTTACATCACCGTCCCAAAGGTAGTTTGTTCTCCACCATTTAAATAATTATCTAAAAGAATTCTTAAATCATTATTAGATGTTTGACTTGATTGAAGACCTGCTGTAGCTAATCCACTCATCAAATTATGTAATTTCTTTTGCACTAATTCCATTCTTTTTTCTTTAAATAAAATATAATATTCTGTATCAACGACATTATATTCAGCACTCATAAATAAATTAGCTTTATTTATATCTTGCATAATAAGTTTTTTTATAGCGCTATTTGTCGCATTATTATATAGTATTTGTAATCTTGATAAGTAAACATCAATATCTACTGGTCGATCAGCAATAAGTAACCAAAATTCATAATCAATAGAATTATAAAAATTTTGTAAATTATTTATAATACTTTGTTGTAAACCTGATTCCATGATAAATATATTCCGGGGTGCAACCTTAACACCTGTCACATATTCACCCGTATCAAGTAAAATCATCCCATTTATAATTTGTTTTACTGGTAACCAATTTTCTGTATATTTAGAACTATTTTTGTCGTTTAATTTCGTTCTCGTACTCATCTCTTACACACCATCCTCTCCAATAATAATTTCTTCTTCCGTTATAAAAATTCACAATATTTGTTATCAATTGCAAAATATTATGATAATTAGGAACAGGCATAACTAAAAATCCTGTTACTAATGCCGGCAGTAGAATTAAAACTAATTCAAAGAAGCTAGCATTTTGCATAAATAGTAACAAAATAATTGTTAAACTTACACCAGTACCGAATATTATTAAATCTGTTGGTGTAAAAAAGCCTAATATTAATTGTGATTTTTTCGTATTTGCAGGAATTATAAAATTATTCATACCCTTTTATCCTTTCTATATTATTATTTATCTTGTTGTTTTTGTATAATTTTTTGTTTTTTAAATGAGGCATCACTTGACATTTTACCAGCAACGGATGCAACATCATCAATGTATTTAGCAGTATTGCCAGGAGTTCTTGTAGGATTTTTCTTAGACATATCTGTAACTGTAGGGTCTGGATCAACAAACTTCATGCCAGCATTTTTCATAGTTTCTAAAGCATTTTCTCCTAAATTTTTAGCATTATATAATTCATCTTGTTTAATACTTCCAATTCCACTCGTGCCATCAAAGGCAACTTCACCAAGTTTGGTAATTTGAAATTTGGTCATTTGGGCAATCATACTATCAAGCATAGCAATTCTATTAGAATCTTGTAATAAGAATTTTCGAGCTTCTTCCTTAACAACGCTATCATCAATTGATAAACCATGTTCTATATCTTCTCTTGATGCTCCAGCTGCCATCATTTCATTTATTACTTTTCTTTTAGCATCTTCATAATAATAATCTACACTCCGAGATTGAACTTCCTTTCTTTGGCGTTCAATATCTTGTTCAATAGTTGCAACAGATTGGCCTTGATATTCTTGATATAATTGATATAACATTGGAGAACCTTTAAAATCTTCTTCTTTCATTTCTGTTAAAATTGTTGCATCAGTTTTATGCTTTTCAAAAACTTTTTTTAATTCATTTCTAAAAGCATCATTTGCTTGAGACACATCGCCAGTTGCTTTAATGACTCTATCATACGCCGCAACGTCAACACCCATAAAAGCATTGAAAGCATCCTCAGCTTTACCTTTAATAACGCCACCAACTGTGCCACCATGTTTAGCCCAATATTTATCTTTTTGAACTTGCTTTTCCATTGATTTATTTAAGGCTTTTTCTGCAGCCTCTTTTGCCTCTTTACCATTTTTGGCATTAAAGCCACTGGCAAAAGAACTAAATCCTGCCCCTAACCCACCGAAGGTACTAAAAACTTCTCTAGTAGCAGTAAGAGTTCTTTTTCCTACTCCTTGACCTTTTGTTTCTTTAAAATTTCGTACGGCATGTCTACCTCTTCTAGCTAATCCTTTAGCACTATTAGTTACTAAATTTTTAACGGCATAACCACCACCGGCGCCAATTCTTTCAGTTAAACCTTTTAATCCTAAGTTCATGCCCTTAGTATCAAAGCCAAATACATCTTGAATCAATTTAGGTGCTTGTCTGATAAAGGCTACTAATCCCATTATTAAGAATGCTTTTAACAATACTCTTTGGAAAAAATTTAAACCCATATCATTTCCGGCAGCTGCAATATCAGGGAACTTGGTAACTAAAAGTGTAATTAAATAAACTCCTAGATACATAACAAAAACGCGAATAAACACTTCTAAGAATGTAGCTACAACTAATTTTAACCAGTTATTAAAGACATCTTTAGTTTTAGATCCCGGTATAACCCGACAAACAACTGCCACTGGAGCAATCATTTGATAAAAGATTAGTTTTATAGCCCGAATACCCAAATCAAAACAGAATAATAAAATACACCATAAAACAAAACCACCCGCAATAGTAGAAATTATATAAGAATAATTAATAACATTATCCGCAACTAATTTTGGAAAATTATATTCGGTTCCATTAAAATCATATTTACCATTAAATACATAGAAGGATCCCCCTCTACTAACTTCATCAAAAGCTCCTGCTACAGCGGTTTGAACTCCTGCATAGTCGCCACTATAATCGCCAGTCTCAGCATCAGGATTTACTTGAAAAAATGCTCTAAATACATTTACCGCAATAGTATTACCACCATCACGAATAGCATTTGTACCAACATCTTGATTTAAAATTAATTTACCTATCACATCAGAATTTAAAATAACCGCTTGAACTCTATAGACCACATCAAAAACAGTAGGTAATACCACAATTATAACTAAAGAAATAATAATATTTTTAACAATATTTAAAGCTGATTTATCCCCCTTAGAATATTCATCCGGATTTATTACTGCTCTTAGTAAGGAATAAGATAAAGTAAATAACATTACAATTCCAATAATAATATATATTCTTTGGACAATAGTTTGATAATCTTCATTGGAAAATAAATTTAAACGGGTTAACGCTAAAAAGATATCATAAAAACCACAGATAAAATTATAGACTATGCCATCTAATGTTAATAATAAAGCCATTACACCTGATTTTATTCCAAAAATATCCATTAATAGCATAATCTTTTCACCACCGATTCTTATTTTTTCCTCAGAAAAATTATAACATACTATTTTCTTTTATGCAATTAATTGCACTAAAAAATAGGCTCTATTAGAACCAATTTTCTGATATATTGCAGCTATTACTTGAAGGACTAGGACTAGCCATATCAATTTTAGTAATTGTTGGGATTACAAAAGCTGAACCAAAAGCTAGACAATTACCTGTTGGTAAATTTTTAATTTTTTCTAACATTTCATCATCTACATAAGGAATCATTGGTTTAATATAATCAATATCAGCTGGATGAGTAATCTTGAAGACAATGAAATTAAGACATTGGGATAAAACTGTTTGCGATAGTTCACTAGGTCTTTGACTAATTAAACTAAGTAAAACAGCATATTTTCTTCCTTCTTTGGCTATTCTTTCAAAAATATTGTAACCTAAAATATTAACATCATTATCATTTTGGACATAACGATGAGCTTCTTCTAAAACAATATGAATCGGATTTTTGCCTCTTTCTAAAGCATTTTTGTTATAATCAAATAACATTTTCGCATATATTTTAGCTACAGCTTTCGCAAATCTATCATCAATATTATGTAAATTTAAATTAATAACTTGGGCTTTTTTACCATCCTTATGCGTTAAACTTTGATAAAATTCTTCTTTAGTAAAATGGTTATCAAAATGAAAAAACTTACTTATTTCACTATCACAAATACTAGCTAATTTTACTCTTAAAGCATGAGCTCTTTCAAATACATGAGCATCATTTAAAACCCCTTCATCAATTAAAGCAAAATCAAAAGCATATAATAAATCATTTAAAGAATACATAAATGAGCCATCTGGTAAATCTAAAGTTGCTTCTTCCAAACAATATTCATTTAAAAAATTAATTACTAATTCCATATCTCTAATCTTCCCAGTTTCATCAATCATTAAGCATTGCTTTAATGGTCTTGTGTAACCTGGTTGATAAATAGGAGTTTCTAAATTTAAATCTTTGGTATTGTATCTTGTTAAAACCGAAAATATTTGGTCTCTTATTTGAGCCGGAGTATTTCCATTTATTAAAATATCAAGTAATGCATTAGCTATAACATTATTCTTATATTTAATAACTGTTTCTTCTTCTTTTTTAAAAATACCAACAAGTTTTAAAGCTTTTTCAATAATTGGAATTTGACTACGATTATTAACATCTAAAAGTAAACAGATATCATCTAAACTAAGTAACCATAAAGGTATTTGTAATACTTCATCACTACTATTTAAATCCGTCGTATAATTTTTATAAACTAAATCTTTATTAACATAATCAATTTGGGAAAAAGCACTTTTATATTCCCCATAGGCATCAATGATAAAAAATGTTGAATTAACGGGATCAGCATCACTTTTATAAAATAAATTTTGAAGAATTCTGGCCATGCCACATGATTTACCAGAACCAGTATTGCCTAAAACTACAAAATGATTAGCAAATAATTTATTAATATCTAGGTAAATTGAACTATTTTCATAAATAGCACTTTTACCAAAATATAAATGGGTTTTAGGACTATAATTATTAACTCCAAATAAAATATTTAATTCATTTTGAGGTAATATTTCAACTTTAGCATCCAAGGTAGGTTTCTTATTTAAGCCATAATAAAAGGAATTATTATTTAGTTCTCCTACTAAATTAATAGATATTGTATTTTCATTAAAAGCACTTATTTCACCTATAAAAGTATTTTCTTTATCAATAATTTTGACATACAAATTAATGATATCATTGGAAATATCTTCTTTAGCAATAGTAAGATGATTATTTTTAATTTCTAATATCTTTCCTAGCATACCCTTTACCTCTATTATTATTTTACTAAATTTAATCTTAAAAGTAAATTTATTTTAAAAAAACTAAACTATTTCTAGTTTAGTCATTAACAAAATTTTTGATTTTCACAATCAGCATCTAAATATAATTGAATAACTTCTTCAAATTGTTTAGTTGTATAATCTAGCATATCATCAGTTAATTCCATATAAGCATCAGTTTGATCTGGACTAATACCTTCCACTAGTTTAACAGCTTCGCCTTTAACTACAGTTACTATATTTGGAGCATAAATTCTTTTTTCCCCTGTTTTTACTTCTTTATCCTTCGAATTTGTTAATGTATAATCATCTAAAACATTACTTAATTGTTCGATTAATTTTTTATAACCTTCACTACCTTCTTTAGAGGTTGTAACTTTATCTTTTTTAGATAAGGTTAAAGTATCACGAATATCTAAAACATCAACATAATAAATTTTATCAACTTTCTTTTCTCGAGATACTTTATCTAAAGTGGAGATAACACTACGACACCAAGGACATGATTTAAATCCAAAGTAAACAATAAATGTTTCATCATTATCAATTTTTTCAGTTAATTCTTCAGCAGTTACATAAACAAAAACATTTTCATCATCTATTTCAACAGCACGATAATTTTTACCTTTACCATTATCGGTATTATTTAAAGATTCATATTCTTCTTTAAATTTTACCGCATCGGGATTAACTTGTTTTTCTTCCTTTCCTTTATAAATAAATTTGTAAGTTAAAAAACTGGCGGCCATAGTAATTACTAAAGCTACACCTAAAATCATAATTTTCTTATTCATACTTCTTCTCCTCTACACCTATAGATTACCACAATTTAAGCCAAAAATAAATATTTTTATTTCTTTTTCTTACTCTTACCGGCATACTTTTTGCTTAAATAAACATTGATGCCAACAATTAAACTAAAAGCTAAAACAATAACAACAATTAAGATAATTATAATATTATCTTCTTTAACATCTGTATTTGTTTTATACGTATTACTACTATTACTACTATTATTTGTTGTCCCCGTCATTCTTTCATAAACTTGTTTAGCATAAGCTTCATAAGTTGCATCAACATATCCTTCCAAACAATCATCTTTATTTTGTTCAATACAACCAACAACATCTTTATCTTTTTTAGTATATACTTCATTAATGATATCCTCTAAGGTGCCATTATAATGCGATTCGGCATAAACATCAGATACAACAATAAATGGTGTTGCTGTGTATTCGGCATCTGTGAAACCTTGATTATTAAAAGCTAAAGCAACTTTAACTCCTAAACTAAAATCTTTACCGGGTTTCCAGTCAATATGATCAACATAAAGTTGTTTTTCAACAATTGTAAATTTCTTTTCATAGGAATCCAAACTTTTTAAATATTTTATTTCGGCTTCACAAGAAGGACAACCTCCAGCTTCAAAAATATAAACCTTTACTAAATTTTCCTCAGCTTTTACCAACATTGGAACAGTTAATAATATTGTTATTATTGTTATAATAAATTTTTTCATTTTTACTTCACCACAAAAAAATTATACCACAATTAAATAAATAATTATATTAATTCTATTCTAATTCCTAGAATGCCATATTTTTCTTGTTTTTCTTTTGGATAAAACTCTTCTAGAACATCTATTAATTCTTGTTTAGTTATGGAGGCATCCGCTAAAATAGTAATATCAAAATCATTAAATAAATCTTCAAAAGTATTATATCTTAATAAACCTATTACTTTTACTTTAAAACTTTCTGTCAATTCAGACTCTTTTTTAAATTTTATAATATCCCCTATTTTAATTTGTTGTCTTTTTTCATCAAATAATCTAATTTCTATTCTTTTAGTACCCATGAGTATAAAATTATAATATTTAGGTTGTAGCCTCATTTCGTATTCCATAATTATTATTCCTTTCTTATTTATTATAACAATAAATTAAAAAAGTTAGTTAATATTTTTTTAACTAACCATTTTATATATTAAGGGATTAATAGTTGTTGTCCTATTGATAAAGTATTTGTGGCTAAATTGTTTAATGATGCTATAGCACTAACAGTAGTATTAAATTTACGAGCGATGCTATATAATGTATCTCCACTTTCGACAGTATAAGTTTCATAATCATTAGTACTAGGTATAATTAATTTTTGACCTATTTGCAAAGTATTAGCTGTTAAGTTATTTGCTTTTTTTAATTCATCAACACTTACATTATACTTACGAGCTATATTATACAAAGTATCACCACTTTGAACTACATATACATTATCATTATCTTTATTTTCTACATCTTTCGGTATTATTAATACTTGACCTATTGATAAGGTATCAGTTGTTAAATTATTTAAAGCTTTTAAGTTATCCACAGTCGTATTAAATTTTTGTGCTATACTATATAAAGAATCTCCCTTTTCTACCATATAAGTATTTTCATCCTTTTTAGTAACTTTTTTAATATATAACTTTTGACCTATAGCTAAATTATTACTACTTAAATTATTTAATTTCTTTAGTTCATCGACTGTTACATTATATTTACTAGCAATTGAATATAACGTATCGCCTTTTTGAACAATATAAGTTATATCATCACCCGAAGGAATCTCTTCTTCCTTACTAGGTATAAATAAATTTTGACCGATATTTAATAAATTACCTTGTAAGTTATTAGCATCTTTCAATTCTTGAACGGAAATACCAAATTTACGGGCAATACTCCATAGCGAATCACCTTTTTGGACTGTATAATAATTTGAACCTAAAGGTGCAATATATTTACCTCCGGCATATTCCGTTACAGCTTTTACTACAGCCTCAGCCAGTTCTTTCCAGTTATTTTTTATTTGGTTAACATCATCACCAGCAGAATCAGCAAAACCATATTCGACAATTACAGTTTCATTATTAGGAGTATCGCGATGAATATAATAATAGTCTTTAGCGGGATTACTAGGTAATCTTCTTTGATAATACTTTCTAACATTTTGACCAGCAGCAGTTAATTCTTTAGCTATTTTTGATGCTAAAGCATCACTATTACGTAAAGCATAAATTACTTCCGCACCATCGCCACCTCGCATAGGTCAAAATGTAACTTTTTTCACTTAATATTATACATTTTTTAATGTTTCTGGCATTATATTTGTTTCATTATTTAATATAAATAATATATTATTTATTATTAACAATAACTGTAAACATTCATACGGTTTAATATTTCTTTTTCCCCATCCGTGATCTATCATATTTCTATTAAGTTTAGATTTATCTAATGTAAAATTATTAGTATCTGCATATAATTTAAACAATACTTTTACAGTTGAATAATTAACATATCCATTATAAAATTCGTCATCTTTTAATTTTTCCTTTAAAAGCAATATTCCTTTAATACCTATTTCATGGCTAAAATTCATAGATATTAATCTGTCAATTATTGCAAACAGCATAGCCACACAACTATAATAAGAACGATTAAAAAAATCTTTCTTTGCTTCTTTAAAATATTTCATTAGATACTTATCAAATTTTAAATAATCTCGTATATTTTTTTCTATGTGACTAATCCTTTGTTTAGTGTAGTATTTTTCAACTAGTTCATTTGTTTTTATTTTTCCTGGTATTTTTTCAAAAACATAGTCTTCTAATTCAAAAGATACCGACCAACCATATTCAATCAATTTTTCAACATTTTTATCAACTAATTTTATTTCTTCGGAATCATAATGGATAGAAGCTAAAGTCTGAGCTAATTTTCGTAATGAATTTAGCGATTCGTTATTTATAATATTTTCATAAGATATATTTGCAAAATTAACTAATGTCGCTGATAAAGTTGATAGCGATTTAGTTATATTTGTGATTGCCTCAGAATACGAAAAGTTATCTATTCCTTTACGGACAGCATTATAGAAACTATTGTATATATCCAAATTCTTATTATAATATTTATAAATCCATTCTTCATTCTTCAAAATATTATTTAAATATTTACTTGCACTCGCTGATGTTAATATTGTATTTGAAGTAAGATTTAGACTTTTTATTAAAAGTTTATTTAATGCATCAATTTTACCTATTTCATCACTATCTATAAGATACTGATGTAAATCATCTATCGAAAAATGTTTATCATTCTTTATTGTAATGTAACCATCAACCTTTTCCATTTATACTCCTTTATTGTTTTATATAAGTATTTTATCTTTTGCTATGTATTCTTTGCTCTAAATAGAGCAAAGATAATTAAATATTATTTAATATACAAAATTTGTAAATCATTTCAATATTTTTATCTTTACAAAATGTAGTTTGTAATTAACATGATTCTATTTCAATTTATTTTTCTATATTAATTAAAACTTTTCACTCAATAGAAAATCAATTAAATTTAGATGAATAATACCATCACGAGATAAATCTATTTTATCAAGAGAAATAACATATTTTGGATAATTATCTTCAATAGACTTATATGCTCCAAATTCTCTTTCAATAGTATTATCATTACCTGCCATTTCATAAGTTACTTGAATATATTTAATATTTCCATCTTTTTTTGCTATAAAATCCACTTCACCATTTTTAGTCTTACCTATATATACTTCATAGTTTCTATTTATCAATTCATTATAAACAATATTTTCTAA
>CANPZG010000012.1 GCA_947588765.1 uncultured Bacilli bacterium | reverse complement strand
TCTTGTATTTACTTACCAAAATAGTCATTTCTTCTATTTTTGGATTTAACCGATACCTCCATGTCCACTATCTACAACCACCTTTTTTGTTGCTCTTTCATCCATAGTTTATCACCTAATATAAGATATGAAAAAGATGAAACTTTGTTCTGTATTTTTATTAATATAACCAAAAATTAATATCCTAGTTATTTTAACAAATAATTAAAAAAGCAGCAAAAAAGCAGCAAATCTACTTCACTTTCCAACACAATCCACCTGATTTTGCATCATTATAAATTTTTTCCTCTTTTTTAAAATATCTAAAAATTTAATTGTCCAATGAAGTCAATATAATTAGCCATTAGTAAATAATATTTTTTCAGGAATATTAGCATTTGTATTTTGGAATAATCTTCTTATTTATTATACATTTTCATTTTCTTATCACTAATATTTATAATTTTATTCCAACATTTTCTTTATTTTTGCTAAATTTTATATAATCAATTTCTTGACATAACAAAGAATGCTTTAAGCATTCGGACATTTTTATTAATAAATTAAAAAGATAAAACAATTAAATATCATAATTATTTTTCAATATTTCCTTTTTTAATATATGTAATATTTTGAGGAAGACCCACTATAGAATTGTGGCCATATTTTGATTGAACAATTATGCCATTACTTTCAACTTTTGCTAACGTATCTAATGCTATATCAAAGACAATATTAGAATCATCACCTAATAATTCTTTAAAAGAAAATTCTGAATTATCAGGTAAATTTTTAATTTTTTCTAATAATTTTTTAATAATTAAATCTTTTTTATCAACATTGCTTTCACCATTAAAAACTGTATTGTTAAAATTTACATTCAATTTTTTTAACAAAAAATCATAATCATCTTTATTAGCATCTTCAATTACAATTTTTTTTAGAATATTTATAAAGTAATTACAAAAATTACCTATTTCATCACTAACTTGACCATTTAAATAAATAATTAACCCATTATATTTAATTGTAATTTTTGAAATTTGATTATTGTCAATCCAATTTTTATCAATATTTTTTTTATTTTGCAATTTTGCAATACTAATCAAATTATCTAAATTATTTTCAATTGTTTCTTTTATTTCATTATAAAAATATTTTGTTTTAATTTCATACCTATCATTATTAATTTGAATTAAGTAATTTTTTTCATCAAAAATTTTTATAAATATTCTATTATCATAATAATTAGGATGCATTTTTGGAAGTATTAATCCCTTATTTATTTTAATAACAAAATCTGAATTTTTCATTTTTAAATGTTCTTTTTCAATACTTTCTAATTTATCATATTCTGCTTTTGTTAAAATAATATTTCCATCTAAATCATAGTTTAAATTCTCATCTAATTTATCATCCAATATTGAAAGATTTACTATATTACCATCTTCTAAATCTTTCAATTGTTTAACCAAACTATAAACTTTTTCTCGATTGGATACATTAACAGAGGTGCCTATTAAAGATAATACTTTTTCTTGAGTATCTATAAGTTCATCACTATTTATTTTTTTTAATGCATATAAAATATTAGGAAATCCGCTTACAAAAACTCGATTCTTCAATTTCCAATTAAAATCATCATCGTTGTTAATATTTAAATAATTTAACCATTCATTAATTTTTTCTTTTTTAAATTCTAATAATTCTTCATAAGTTTTATTTTGTGTTGAAAATGTATTGTTCATTAATAATAACCTTCTTTCAAAATATAGTGTCATAATTTTTTTACTACATACTAATTTACTATAATTATATACCATAATTAAAAATTTGAAAATATTTATATTATTTTTTTACATATGAATTGTTAAATAAATTATAATTAAAATTTTTTTGACAATAAACTAATATTTCTTTACCAAAATAGCCATTTCCTATATTTTTGGATTTAACCGATACCTCCATGCCCGGCATCAATTAAAACCTTTTTTGTTGCTCTTTCATCCATAGTTTATCACCTAATATAAAGTATGTTTATTTACTTATTTGGTGAAAGCTTTAAAATTAATTTTTAAGATATTTTCATATCTTTAGATTGATTATTTTTTATAAAATATTCATTTATTTTTTCAAGTTCTATTATTCCGATTTTACTTGATAAAAGTTCTTTTGGATAAACCCGCCAATTACCATATTTTGCTAATATTAATTTACACATTTTATTAATTAATTCTTGTTTTGTTTTTTCATCTATATTCCAAGAAAAAATTTCAGTTACTCTATATAATGAATATGCTATTTGAATAAATTTTATATAATATTCATATGTTTCATATTTATTTGCTTCCCTTAATTCTTTTTCTAAAAAATCATTAACCTCAAAAATATCAAATAAATGAATATTAAATTGATTATTTTGGGAAGAAACACCTTCATTTGCTCTACGACGATAAAAATAATCAGCATCATTAAATCTTAATATTTTATTAGCTTTAAACATTTTAGCATAAGTAAAGGCAATATCTTCCCACATTTTTTCCTCAATAAATGGAGAATTTTTAATCATATCACTTCTAAATAATTTATTACATACAGATGGAGATTCATCTAATATTGCACTAGGATTATCAAAAACACTTATAATACTTCCACTGGTTTGGGATATTCCTTTAAAACTATTTGCTAAATAGTCATTATTATTAACAAAAACTAAACCGGTCGTTATAATCTCTGGATCATCATTCTTTTTAGCCATCTCATACATTTTGGCATACATATTAAAATTTACATAATCATCACTATCTAAAAAGCCAATATATTCTCCTGTTGCAAGTTTAATTCCTTTATTTCTAGTAGCTCCTTGTCCTAAATTTTTAGGATTAGTATAAACTTTAATTTTATTTGGATATTTCTTTTCATAATTTTTTAATATTTCTAAACTTTTATCACTAGAAGCATCATCAATTGCAATTATTTCTATTTCTTATAAAGTTTGATTAACTAAAGAATCTAAACAATCCTTTAAATATTTTCCTGAATTATATACTGGAACAATAATACTTACTTTCATGCTATTAAATTTCTCCTTTAGATAATTATATCATTTAAAAAGATACTTGTATATTAAGTACCTTAAACTCTTATATTTGCTTATCAAAATAGCCATTTCCTCTATTTTTGAATTTAACCGATTCCCCATAGCAGCAGCAATTATGACTTTCTTTGTTGTTCTTGAATTTATATTTCTAATATAAACTCAGTAAATATGTGAGTGTGTTAGGAAATTTGGATAAATTAAAAATCTTCGGTAAATCTCAAACTGATTAAATTTTTAATATTCTTCTAATATTTTTTATATATTTAAAAACAAGTAAAAACTATTTAGTTTCTACTTGGCTATTTCCTAATATTTTCACTCCACCGTTAGCTTCAACAGTCTTTGATGCTAATTCTTTTATTTGTAAATATGCCTTATCTATTTTATCTTGTAAAGAAGAATTTAAAGCATTTGATTTAGCAAGTTCTTCTTGTAAAGCTTCAATTTTATCATTTTGTCTATCAATAGTATTTTGATAATCCTTTTTTAATAACTCGCTCGAATATTTATGTTCCTTTTCTAATTCTATTGTAACTTCTTTTCTTGTTTTATCACTTTCTTTTAATAATAGATTAGGTATATCATCAACTTTAGTTTGTAATTCATTTAATAATTTTTCTTTGTTTTTTACTTCATCTAAAGTCTTCTTAGTTTCTTCTTCCATTGCTTTTAAAACACTTTCTCTATTTTTCTTTTCATCTTCCCATTCGTTATTGGAAATAGTTCTATCACGGTTTATTTTATAATTATATTCTTCTTCCTCTCTATCTCTTTCTATTTTTAAAGTTTTTGTTTTTAACTCATATTCTTTATTTAAAGTTTCAGTTTTAATTTTATACTCATCTTCTAAATTTTTAATTTTTTCTTCTAAATCTTTTGTAGCAATGTCTTTCTTTTTTTCTAATTCTGCAAGAGCTTCTTTTCCCGCATTCATAACTAAGGTTAAATTAAGTAACTCTTTATCAATATCATAAAGATTTTTTAATTTTTCTTTTTCGGCTTGAATAGCTAGTTCTAAATCTTTAAATTTATTAATTAATTCATTAGAAAAAATATTAGCATCAACATTTTTTTGCGTTTCTTCTACTGCTGCTTTTATCTTTCTTTCTTTTTCTTCTTGAGCTGGGTCTGATTTAATTTTAGCAATATCTTTTTCTCTTTCTAAAGCTGCGTTTAGGGCATCAAGTATTTCTTGTTTAGTGTTTTTTAAAGTTATTTCATCTTTTTTCATTTTCTTACTTCTCCTTCGAATCTGTAATTATTATATCATTGCCTATAAGATATTTCAATCTTCCAACTATATTTAAGTTTTCGTATCTTAAAATGTTCTTATTACTATGCCATAAATAATATTACTATCTTTATAAATTATTTTCTTACTATAAGAGTTCCTTATTATAGTCAAATTTATCATCAGGTTGCTCTTTATGATTCCTTCTCTAAGTTGTAATTAATTATACCTTCATTCTACTTTTTATTTTGTATTAAAGTATTTAGTTAATTATCTAAAATTATATATTTCTTTTAAATCCTCTAAAATTTTATATACTACTGGACAAACCTTACTATTACTAACTATTGTAAGTAAACTAAATAGTCTTTCTTCTTTATTGGTATATGGATAATCTCGGCAAGACTCTGGCAAGCATTCTTTTATTTTACAACTATCATCTTCATTTAAAAATGGACAAGGTTTAGCAATGTATTCACCATATTGTTCTTTTAAAACATTATTTTTTAACTCATTAACATCTAAATGATAATGTTTACAAATTTTATTTAATTCATCATCACTCATAGATATACCTAAAACTTTACAACAATTTCGACATTTACTACAATCAAAAGTTTTAAAATATTTGTTATGCAATTTTTTAAATTGTTCATCTAAAGTTTTCTCATCGGCATGACTTTTTAAAAATGTTCTAAATCTATAATTTTCATCTAATTTTTCTTCACTAATTTCTTTTATTTCAATCATAAATTACTCCTTTTACTGCACTTTTACTGCACTTTTACTGCACTTTTACTGCACTTCATTAATTATCCATTTTGGCATTTTATCGCTACCAACATTTATAATTTTGTTTTCTTCTTTTAATTTTCTTAAAAGATATCGAACTTTATTATCAAGTTGTTCTGCAGTTAATTTAGATGGTAACTTTGGCAATATAAAATCATTTATTTGTTGTCTAGTTGCTGAACCAAATTTTTTTATATATTCATATATATAATCTTTATAGTATGTATTATTCAAACCTTTTGATTCTATATAATCTAATTCTTTATTAGTTATTTTAGCAATATTTGAAGATATATAAATGTTTGGATATTTTCCTTCAATCAAGTTATCTTTTCTTAAATAATCACTTTGTTCCTTAGTAATTTCAAAACCCTTTTGGACTCTGTCAAGTAACATAACTTTGTCAATTCCTAAATTAGTTTTTTCAAATAATATTTTACTATATTTTTCATCTATTATTTTACCATATAAAGTAACTTTTACACGATTATTTTCACTCAAATCATAATCAGGCATAGGAAAATATTTTTCTTTTTGAATATTATATATTCTTCTTATTCCACTTCCAACGGTATCTATCATGTTTAAATTAACCATAGCATTAGCTAAAAATTGATTTCGATAATATGGAGATGAAAAGCCATCTTTTAAAACATTTTCAACTGTTTCAGGAATAAAATTACCTTCGTTTGTTATTATCAATTTGTCTTTAAACTCCATGACATTTATATTTCCATGAAGTTTATAATTTTGATGAACAACGCAATTATTAATCAACTCACGAAGAATATAATTATCATATTGATCTACTTCATTTGGAAACAATGTATTATCATTAACCATATATCTATATCTTAAATTTCTAATTTTTGCTTTTAATTTTTCAACATTTATAATAAATGGTATACCAAAATGTTCATAATCAATAACATTAACTTCATCATACAATTTCCAAGTCATTCTTGGGGTATAGCCATTCATTAAGTAATCATCATCGTTTTTTCCTAATAATAACATACAAGCCATCGTTATTTTACTATTTAAAGTTAATTTTGCCTTATTCAAAAAATCAATATCAGATAAATCATCAATTTCATCTGCAATGCTTTTCCCTTTATATTTTAATTTAAATTGTTTTCTTGCCATTTCGATTGCATCTTTGTCTAAATTATCTATAGTTGCCCCATTTATAACTTGCCTTGACCAGTCATAATTTGCAGTTGCTTTAATTTGTTCAATTTTATTTGGTGCTAAAGGCACTAAAGATTCACCATTCCGGCCATAAGGAAATCCTTTCCAATTAATAGGCGTACCTGATGCCGCTGGTACTTGAAACATTATTACTCTTTTATTATTTTTTAACAATTCATATATTTCTATAAATCCAATATTATCAGTAGTATTATCATAAATTTGCTTTTTTAATTTATTAAAATTGCTATCTTTATAAAAATTTGTATTTACTAATTGATGAGTTTTATCATCTACACCAAAAACTATCCATGAATACTGTTTATTTTTTAAATTTGCTTCATTACCTAATGCAGAAAAGTATTTTCCTAAAGCATCAATATCAAATCCAGTTTTTGCTGCTTTAAATTCTACACATTCATTTTCGGAATTTAATAATAACTCATCTAAAATTTTACTTAATTCTTCATCATTTTTATACATAATAATCACCCTATTTCATTGTACCACAAATTTAAAATTTATAATGATATTTGTTGATTATTTTCAATAATTTCATATCCAACTTTTTCATATGCTTTTTTTCTTTTTAAAAACATATTTCTAATCATTGAAAAATTATCATCAATATAATCATAAACAATTATCTCTTTTTTATTTTCATTTTTTCTATGCAGTCTTCCCGTATATTGGACTATTCTATGTATACTTGATATAGGCATAGTTAAAAATAGAACTTCTAAACTAGAATCATCAAATCCCTCACCAATACAAGAACTTGTTGCAATTATAATTTTATTTCTTTGCATAAAGTGCTCCTTAAAATAATAAGTTAACCTATTATATAACAAATTTATGCTTTTTTAAAGAGATCCAAAGAATAATCTTTTTATTTCCATAAATAAATATAAAAGATACTTTTTTCAGTACTTTAAATTTTTTGGTATTTACTTACCAAAATAGCCATTGCCTCTATTTTTGGATTTAACCGATACCTCCATGCCCGGCATCAATTAAAACCTTTTTTGTTGCTCTTTCATCCATAGTTTATCACCTAATATAAGATATGAAAAGGATGAAACTTTGTTCTGTATTTTTATTAATATAACCAAAAATTAATATCCTAGTTATTTTAACAAATCATTAAAAAGCAGCAAATCTATTTTACTTTCCAATATGATCCACCTGATTTTGCATCATTATAAATTTTTCCCTCTTTTTTTAAAATATCCAATAAATATCTTACTCTACTAATTTTATTCTTATTATCTAATGACTTAGGAAGTTTATCATTTAATAAAACAATAATTTCTTTTCTACTTGCTGAATCGTATTCATTCAAATATTTCATAATTTCACCTTTATTTATATTATATCGTTATCGGTAGTATTTGTCAAATAACTATGTACCGCTATCGGTATATTACTATAATATTTTATATTTTTAATTTTGATATAAAAAAACATATATACATTCAATATATATGTTAAATATTTGTTGATTTTTTAATTTATTATGACAATTACAACACTTGTTTTTAGGTGCCTCAATATATTTAAGTAACTCAAGTATTAAAAGAAGATTTTTCTATTAACTTAATCAATTGTTTAAGATTAGCACGCTCTTTTTGATAAAAACAATCTATCATGTATTTTGTATCAACTAATAATAAAGATATCCTTTCATAGTTATATGTCTCTTTTTTATCTCTCCAAGTGCTATTTGCAAATCCCATATATTTTATATTATCTTCACTTTTAAATGGTTCTCTACTTTTATTAAATGGAATAATAAATGCATTATATATATTATTTTTTTCAAATCCATATGTTTCAGGATTATTTGATATGTGATCGCCATATGTTATTTGCTTCTGAATTGAATCAGTATGTGGTAAATCAGAAATATTGCCAGTAATTCCATATTTATAGTATTTTGCATCAAGAATATATAATTTTCTTGAATTATTATCTATCAAAATTGAATCTGGTCTTAATTTTGATTTATCTTCTTCGATCTTACCTTGTATATTCCAAAAAGCATTAGGGAAAAATTTGCTAATATCAATTTTAGATCCAAGAGTTCCATTTACCATTTTTTCCCAAGCATATTCATATCTTCTTGTCCCATATGTTGGTTGATTCTCGAAACTATCTTCAAAAGTCATTTCAAGAATTCTTTTCATATTAGTCAGCAATATTTTTTTTCTATCATTAAAAGACTTGGCTAATTCTTTATTGATAACATCAATATAATATTTAATATTATCTTTGATTAATTCCTCTCTTAAATTGCATTCAGGAAGATATACCTTTCCAAATAAGAAACCTATATATTTAAAACTTTTATGTACGCAATAATTATTTAATTCTGTTATTAACGTACTTCTTTGTACATTTGATTCATAATAAGGATTAATATACGTAACACTATTATTTTCAAAGTAATGATCCGAGTTAAGTGTTTTCTTCCAATTAATTTTACCTTGGCTTTTTTGGGAATACTTTTTTTCAATTTCTTGATATAATCCATTATTAAAATAATCGTTAATAATCCATATTAATGAATTGTAGGGAATCTCATCATTATTTCCTATATCATCCCCAAAGTCCGTTTTTTCATTATTAGAATTTTTAACTAATGTAATAGTTTCTAATAATAATAACAAATCTACTTTTTGTTCTGAACTTAATTCCTCGTCTGTATTAAAATAATCTTTATTATATCCGATAGGTAAAAAGATATTAATTTTATCTTTCTTATATTTTAAACCAACAAAACTATCTCCTTCATAACCATTTTTAAAAATCACTTTATCGGAAAATTTCATACTATTCTCCTATATTTTTAATTGTATAATCTTCAATAACTTGTATTTCATCATCAAATAAAGAATTAAATATATCTAAAGAATATTTATTAAATGAATCAATTAATTCATCATATGAAGAAATAGATCCAAACCAATATGAAGTGTTTAATTTTGCAACATCTTCCCATAAATAAGACAATATTTTTTCAGCAAATTCTTTTTGATTATCTATTTCTTCAATAGTAACAAAATACATACCTAATTGTTTGTCTTCACCATTTATTCCAGATGTATCTGAAATAATATGCTTATTTATTTTATTTACAAAAGTTTCCCATGTGACATTAGGATATTTATCTCCTAAAGGAATAATTTTATTTCTTAATTTTTTTGATTCATCATTATTTGCAAATACATTCCTTATATATTCCATTTTCCATCTACGTTTAAATGCAGTATCTAATGTAAATACATTTTGATCACTTGTGTTCATAGTTGCAACTATCCACATATTGGATGGAATATATATTTGTTCTATATTAATACCATTTTCTTCTAAATAGTCTATAATAGGTCCATTGTAAATTTTATATTTACTTTTTCCATTAGATTCCCTATCTAATAATTGAAATATATCACCAAATATTGCAGAAGAATTTCCTCTATTAATTTCTTCAATAATTAAACATACTTTTTTATCTTTATTTTCTAAAGCATACTTTAAAGCTAATGTAAATGAACCAGGATGAAATACGTATTCAACTTTATTATCTTTTACCATAGGAATAATTTGTCCTACGAAATCACTATTAGTATACTCCGGATGAAAGGTTGTTCTATAAATTTTATAATCTTTTTCATTAAATTTGTCATCTACAATATAACTTTTACCACTTCCAGGCACTCCATAATATATTTTATTATATGCGTTTCTTATTCTATCAACATCATCTATAATCGAGCTACTTTTTTCATCTTCTTTGTCTTCTGTATCAATATATTTCCATAATGCATGCCCTATCCATTGAGGATCATCATTATTTATTTCTGAAATATTTTCTTTTAAATATTTAGAAATCGAATATGACATTTTAGATGAAATTGCTTCATCGCAATCTATATCAAATTTATCAACAATTTCTAATAATTTTCCCTTAGTTCCAATATTTATAAATTTTTGTGGAAAATATAAATAACATAATTTAGTAGCAACAAGTGGTATATTTTTAATCAATGGATACTTTTCTTCAATATTAGGAAAACTATCTGAACTACCAACTTCACATAGAAAATCATATAATTGTCCTCTAAATGTATTCCAGAATTCTTCTGGATTTTCAATTATAGCCTCTTTTTTACCATGGAAGTTTCCATCTTTTCCCTTATATATACCATGCTTTGCAGCTGATCCACCGCCTATCCCCATTCCACAATGTTTATATTTGCCAAATTCAAGCTTATATGATAATGAATCAGAAGAAACATCGGAATAGCCCAAAGCATATTCACTTAATTGTAAATTTTTTAATCTTTCTAAAGGATATTCTTCTTGAAATTCTTTTCTTAATCTAATCCCATCATATAATTCAATATCATTTTTTAAATTATGTAAATTTGAAAGATAATATTTTCTGAATTTTTCTAATTCACTATCATCATTTGTTAATTTTTCAACAATTGTTTCGCTCATGTATATACCTCTATTTTTTAATAATTCTAAAATATAATTTTTTCTTTCTTCTGTACTATTAAATGTTAAAGATTTATCAGAATCTGCAATTATTGCATCAAAATGTAATTCATCTTGATTCTTTGTATAAATAGAATATACAAACCATGCACTTTCATCTTTTAATCCAAGATTCAGAATTATTTTCTTTATGCAGTCTTCATTTATTTTTTGATCCATATAAGTAATTTTAGGAGAATATTTTAATGTTCTTCGGCCTACATGATTTTCTCCTTCTACTTGCTTAACTACAAGCAAAACAAATTTAGCTCCTGGAATCAATTTTCCATTAACAAATACTTTCTCATATAAACTAGCAAATTCGTAGTTATATTTAGTCGAATGTCCTCCTTTTCCTAAAGGACAAAAAACTAAGTTTTTATCTATAATCGAATATGCCATTGAAGTAATTAATTCTTCCGCTCCTGGAACTGAAAATTTATAATCCGTATTTTGCCCTAATGCAGTACCCCAAGATGGAGTTCCGCCTCCATCAGCAATATTCATATTAAAAGCAATTGACCCAATATCTAGTTTCATAATATACCTCCTTACTAATCTAACCAGTTCTCATCAATATCTTTCAATTGAGTAAAAATGTAATCTAATAATATATATACTAAATTAACATCCCATCCGTTACCAGCTCTTTTTGATAGCTGAGTATATGATTGATTTCCAAATACAATATCTACTTTTCTACCAACATCACCTAGCCCTTCAAGTCCCATTAGTCTAAATTGTTCAGTTACTGACATTTTTCTGACAACTTCTTTATTACCATGTGGTTCTATGACTCTTAAACTATTATGCTCTGGCATTGTTATTGTTATTGAATAACCATCTGTCTTTATTTTCTTATTATAAACATCAAAACATAATGCTCTTTTTACTCTGAAACTATCAATACTATGTTTTTCTTTCAAATGTTTTATTTGCTTATCTGATAAATACATTCCCTTAGGGACAAAACCTTCAGGATCAAGAAAATCTGCCATTAACATTCCATTATGAATTTCTTTGGGAGTCATAGAGAAAGATTCTGGTAATCCACCATATCTTGCAAACATCCAAACTCTTTCCCTATTTTGAGGAACACCATAATTCCTGCTATTCAACAATGCTACTCTTAATGGGGAATCTTCTTTTCCACTTGAATATCCCATTTCTATTAACATATTTTCCATTTGTTTTCTTGTCGATTCAAATTTTTTTGAAAAGAATCCTTTAACATTTTCTAATAGTATATATTTAGGTTTTTTAGCATCACAAATGCGCATAATATGTTGAAATAATGTTCCTCTTCCATATGGATCATCCACTCCCTTTTGCATACCGGCTGTCGAAAATGGTTGGCAAGGAAATCCGCCCATAAATATATCAAAATTAGGAACATCATCTGGGTTAATTTTTGTTATATCGCCAAAATTTTTGATACAATTTCCTTTTTTATCTTTGTGATTTAAGTCATATAATTCACAAGCATATTTATCTATTTCAGAATACCCAATAATTTCAAATTCAAAATTTGGATATTTTTCTTTTAATCTATCCAGAGCAAAATGTCCTCCACCATATCCAGCAAATCCTTCAAATACTTTTAATACTTTCTTTTTTTTCATGCTGTACCTCCCGATTATAAGTCTTTAGGTAGTTTTTTATAGTCATATTTCTCTTCTACTATTTCTAATTGATCAAATGAAGATTGAACATCATCAATTGCTTTATCAATTGTATATTGACTATCTTTATTCTCTTTCATTATTTTCATCTTTTCTATTGTTGTAAACATTTTTTGCCTAACTTTTTTTGTAACATTTCTTTTTTGATGATCGAATTCTAATAAATCTAATTCTGACTTTTTATATTCATCAATTAAATTTTTTAAATCTTTAGTGAATTTATTTTTATATTTATCAATTCCATATATAGAGAATGATTCACCATATCCAGATTCTTTAAGCATTAAATCTAAAGATAAATCTAATTCTTCAGCTATTCTTTTTAATATATCTATATCTGGTTTTTTTATTTTTCCATTGATTGTATCATTATATGTACTTTGACTCATTCCTATCATTTTAGCCAATTTTCTTTGTGAATAACCTTTTATTTTTCTAGCATTTTCAACCATATCTTTAAAATCATTTAATGCCATAATTACACCTCTTTTTTAAACCTTTTTATTCTCTTTTATAATTATTTTACCATTTAAAAAAAATATTGTAAATAAAAAGAACGAAATTTTCGTTCAAAATATTGGTATATAATGATATTCTATTTGAAATAAAAAGCAGTAAAAGTAATCCGCCTTAATTTTCAACATTATAATCTAATCACATCACGCGTATGCAGCACCTCCAGCATTTATGTGATTAGAAACTACTATTACATCTGATCCATTACCATAAAAACTTTGAATTTTTTTAGGTCTATCATTTGGTCCTAAAGTTGTATCATCTTCTCTTGATAAAGATGCATCTATACCTAAATCTTTTAACCTATCATAAATGTATTTACTTATCTTTAAAGTATAGTCTTTTTCAGTTATTCCATTAGCAATAGTTCCAGAGGTGTCGTCCCCACGACCACTATCTATAACCACCTTTTTAGTTGCTCTCTTATCCATAGTTTATCACCTAATATAAATTCAGAAAATTTATGTAAATTAAACATATTTAGTAAATTTCAAATTCATTAAATCTTTGATATTTTTCTAATATATTTTTTATTTAAAACCAAGTAAAAACTATTTAGTTTCTACTTGGTTATTTCCTAATATTTTCACTCCACCATTAGCTTCAACAGTTTTTGATGCTAATTCTTTTATTTGTAAATATGCTTTATCTATTTTATCTTGTAAAGAAGAATTTAAAGCATTTGATTTGGTAAGTTCTTCTTGTAAAGTTTCAATTTTATCATTTTGTCTATCAATAGTATTTTGATAATCCTTTTTTAATAACTCGCTCGAATATTTATGTTCCTTTTCTAATTCTATTGTAACTTCTTTTCTTGTTTTATCACTTTCTTTTAATAATAGATTAGGTATATCATCAACTTTAGTTTGTAATTCATTTAATAATTTTTCTTTGTTTTTTACTTCATCTAAAGTCTTCTTAGTTTCTTCTTCCATTGCTTTTAAAACACTTTCTCTATTTTTCTTTTCATCTTCCCATTCGTTATTGGAAATAGTTCTATCACGGTTTATTTTATAATTATATTCTTCTTCCTCTCTATCTCTTTCTATTTTTAAAGTTTTTGTTTTTAACTCATATTCTTTATTTAAAGTTTCAGTTTTAATTTTATACTCATCTTCTAAATTTTTAATTTTTTCTTCTAAATCTTTTGTAGCAATGTCTTTCTTTTTTTCTAATTCTGCAAGAGCTTCTTTTCCCGCATTCATAACTAAGGTTAAATTAAGTAACTCTTTATCAATATCATAAAGATTTTTTAATTTTTCTTTTTCGGCTTGAATAGCTAGTTCTAAATCTTTAAATTTATTAATTAATTCATTAGAAAAAATATTAGCATCAACATTTTTTTGCGTTTCTTCTACTGCTGCTTTTATCTTTCTTTCTTTTTCTTCTTGAGCTGGGTCTGATTTAATTTTAGCAATATCTTTTTCTCTTTCTAAAGCTGCGTTTAGGGCATCAAGTATTTCTTGTTTAGTGTTTTTTAAAGTTATTTCATCTTTTTTCATTTTCTTACTTCTCCTTCAAATCTGTAATTATTATATCATTGCCTATATGATATTTCAATCTTCCAACTATTTAAAATCATTAATTTGTTGCCTAGTTCAGAACAAAATTTTTTAAGTATTAATTTTATTCTAATTATCTTATTCTTTAGTTATTTTCCTCTATAGTTATAGTTCTTTAGGACAATTAGGTTTGTATCTAACATCACTAAATCCATATACTTTTTTGCAATCATTACAAATAATAGCAATTTCATCTAATCCATAAATATTTTCACCATCACCTTTTTCAATAACTATATTATTACCATTACATTTAGGGCAACATACCTTACTACCTTTATGAACTAATTCCTGACTACAATAGTCTCTAACTATTTCATAACCATTATTATCATACTTAGGAACAAATTCATCTTTTAAAAATATTTTTATTCTTCCAAACATAAACTCTAATTTATCAATCTTTTTCTCCGTATGATAATGACCACAATACCATTTATTATAATCTATATTTTCTTCAATTTTATCTAAGAAAATTTCCATTGATTTATCAACTTTTGCTTGATCTAACCCTTTCATAAATACTTCTTTAGGTTCATACTTTAAAGGACAGGTATGCGTTAATACTATATCAAAATGTTTGCCTTTAACTTTCTTCAAAATCTTTTTTTGTTCCTCTTTATTTAATTGTTCATCCTTAAACCACTTACTACCATATAACAAGCGATATTCTTTATCTATTGAATAAGCTCCCCCAATAACTAAAACACTTTTTCCATCTATATTATAAGATTCACCATCTTTAGCAAATATTAAGTTAGGAAATTCTTCTTCAACAAATACCTTACCATCAAACATATCTTTTTCTTTATATGTTTTTGTATTTTCTGGTCGTTCTTCATGATTACCTCTTACACAAAATAATTTTAATTTAAATCTCTTTAGATATTCTTTATATTTTTTATCTTCTTCATTTAGAAAATAATTTATTCCAGCATCTCCTAGTACTATTAACATATCATCTTCATTACTATCCAAACTAAAAAGTCTTGTAAAATTTCGATGAGTATCCCCCGTTATATATATCATCATATACCTCCTAAATTAAATTAATGTTTCTTTTTTTCTACATATTTTACCCATTCATTATAAATTTTATCAAAATTATCTATTTTCTCAAGACCAACATTTAAAACTTCTTTTATATTTATATCATTACATATTTTTTTATATTCCCAAATTTTTTCATATTTGTCAGATTTATTTAACATTATTAAGGAATATATATCATATATACAAGTTTTATTTAAATCAATTCCTAAATTATCTTTTATATCATTAAAATCAACGTCATAAGTATCATAAACTACGTCTGAATTATCATACTCAGGATTACCACCTTCTTCACAAGTATACCTAGTATTAATAATAGATTCAAATAAAGTAATAACTTTACTATATTCTTTATATAAAATTAATTTTTTAATTAAGTTATAACTAGCAACTAAAACTTCTTTAATTTCACTTGAAGGATAAAATACATAATCAACATCCTCACTATAGTAACTATAAGTTCCTGTTTCATAAGAATAACTTTTAAAGCATATTTCTCCATTTTCTATTTTTTCAAAATCAGCAAGTATCTTTTCATATTCCTTTAAAGTATCGTCATCTAAATTATACTTTTCCCCTTTTAAATATTTAATTTTACATATTATATATTCATAATAATTAGAAGGTATTCTATCAATAAATTCATTTATTAAATTTTTAATTTCTTCAATAGATAAATTTTCTAATTCTTTATTTAATTCTATTTTAAAATTTTCTCTATTCATTTTTAATACCTTAATTTATACTAAATATATTCTATATTATTATCTTTACACCATTCAATGGCGAGTTCTTTGTATTTTTCATCTCTAAATTTATACCAATCATCAATAATATCAAAATTAATACAAGTATCTTTAAATCTTCTAAAAGCACCTCTACCATTTAGTGCAATATATAACTGATTATATAATCTTTCATCATCAATTGTTTCAATAAATTCTTCCATCATACTGTATTCATCAATATCATATTTTGTGGGTAAATCTATATTTTCTTCATAAATATCTTCTTTTTCTTCGGCATTTATATCCATGTAATCATCAATATATGATATTTCACCTGTTTTGGGATTTAAATAAGCATAAGTATCCATTCCCATATTAACAAATTCTAAAGCTTCTATTATATCATCTAATTTTACTTTCATAACTTATCCTTTATTCTACTTTACTTCATAGCCATTCTTGATTAAAAGAATTAATCCTTTTAAATTTTTATTATCTGTTTTTATATTATATTTTCGATAATCATATTTTTTATTTGTACCATACCCCGATGTAAAATAACTATTAGAATATCCTAACTTGTCAGTTTCTAGTACTATATCTTTTAAATCATAACAAGACATATCATCTAACATACCTAATCCTTCACCAACTAAAACACAAGGATAATTTTTAGCATCATTATAATTTTTTAATTCTTCATAACTTAAATATGTAATTTTAAATGTTGTTGGAGATCCATAGTCATATTCCATCTCTATAGTATCATTTTCTTTTAACTTAAGACTACTTAATCTTATCGCAACAGCACTTATTTTATCCTCATCATATTTAGTTTCTTTGGGATTAATGCGACAATCATAAATATTATCATTATAATTTATCTTATATAAATGATATGCAAGTGAATTAAAGGATGCTAATATTGTATAAGCTAAATCGGCAACTGTCATTCGATCAGTTATTTCGATAACACGCCATATTTTATCTTCTAAACCTTCTATTCCTACTTTAAATTTTAATATTTTATCCATTATTGTTTCCTCCTAAATAAATTCTTCCCATTCTTCACCATCATACTGATCATATTCCATTAAAGAATGTATAAATATATCCATATTATCTTTGATTTCTCGACATAAAAACTTATAATCTTCATTCTTTATATATCCTTTTTCACTCATACATTGATAAAATTTTTTAATACTTGCCGCGGTTTCTTTAATTGAAGTAACTGATGACCACAAACATTTTCTAATAAACCAATCATTTAAAAATGAATACACCATACCCACTCCCTTTTCCATCTCAGTTATTTCATAATAATTTAAATAATCATTTACATATAAATCAATATTATTTAAATGTTTCCTAATAGTTTTTTTACCTATTTTTTGATCATTCAACCAATCTGCAAATATTTTTAAAAATTTTTTATTTCTCTTATTATTCTTTTTTAAATTTAATTCATATAACTCATAATCTTTCATTAACAAATCTCCTATCTTAATTTTTAAGCAAATATTATAATAAACATTTTAAAATTACTATATATATTCATTTAAATTTTTGATTATATTTTTAAATTCAACTAACATTGCTGGACTTTTGCTAAAATATTTTTTATTAATTTCTTTTATCTCAACCATAAATACTTTTTTTGTTACATTTATTATATCAAAGATTCGCCTATTAATCACCAATAATTATAAACAAAGTAATTTGCGAGATTTATAATAATCCAACACTTTTTATTTTGCAAAAATTTATTTTTGATAATTTTGCACTATAGACTTTTCGTTAGAAATTTGGTACACTTATTTTAGGATAGGTGAGAATATGAAAAAAGGATTTATTAGTCTGATGATTTTGACTTTATGTTTATTAGTTAATATAAAAGGAGTAAAAGCAGGAATATCTTTCGGAGATGGCATAGGATTAAAATGTCAAGATATGGTAAAAGATTCTAATAGTCAAACTGCTTATATGATATGTGATTTAGGTTTTGAAATTACAGATCAAGATGTATTACTTAAAAATTTTAATGAAAAATTAGAATTAACAAATCTTACTATTAATGATGGTGACATTACTGTAGAAACTGGTTGGAATTATTCAAAAGCTAATGATACAACTTATAACTTTACTCATACAGATAGTGTTTTTAAAGTAGGATATCATAAGATTGCTACTATCAAATTTAACAAAATTAATTATGCTGAAGAATGTTTAGCTAAATATATTCCTTCTTTTACAGTAGGAGATTTAAAATGTTTTAAAACAGAAGATAGTTATTATGATGCCAGTGGTAAACCAACTGATAAATTAACATATCAAAAACAATGTGAAGTAAATATTTGTGTTCAACTTTCTGATGGAACTTATTGGGGCAAAAATGGTACTCAGCTAAAAAATAAAGAAGCCTTTGATGCCGAATGTGGTGAAAAAGAAACTAAACATTATTGTGAAGTAGTAGGTCAAGATTATTATGATAAAAATGGCGAAAAGACGACAAAAGAAAAGTTTGAACTTCAATGTAAAAACCATTATTGTACATTTATTCCGGATACTACAAATTCATGTGAAACCGCTAATACTGATGGAGAATTAAATAGTAATAAATATTGGTGTAATGAAAATAAAGTAATTGAATACTACTTTAATAAATCTGGAGAAAATGTTAAAAAAAGTGAATATGAAGAAGACTGTTTAAAACATGTATGCTCTATTGTAAATGGTCATTACTATGATAAAGATGGGAAAAAAGTTGAAACTGAAGCGGAATTCAATGCTTCTTGTAAACCAATTGTTGTAGAAGAAAAACATAAATGTGAAATAGTTGATAATAAATATTATGATAAAGATGGAAATGTTGTTACCGAAGAAGAATACAATAAACAATGTAAAAGTTGTACAATAATTGATGATAAATATTATGACAAAGATGGAAATGAAGTCTCTGAAAATGAATATAACAAACAATGTAAAAAACATTCTTGTGAAATAATTGATGATACTTATTATGATAAAGATGGGAATGTTGTTAGTAAAGATGAATATACTAAAGCTTGTCCTTTAAATACTGAAGAAAATCCTAGTACCGGAAGTTTTCTTCCTTTAATACCTCTTATAGTATTAATTACTGGTGGATTTGGAATATACTATTGGAGTAAGAAAAATAATAAATTAGTTTAAAAAAAGTAATGCTACAATTCATTACTTTTTGTTTGCTTTTAATTCATTCAGATAATTAATAAATTCTGGCATTGATAGATTAAATGTTTCTTCACTACCATATTTCCGATAACTTATAGTCTTAGAATCCACTTCTTTTTGACCGATTATTACAGCAAAAGGGATTTTCTTAATTACACTTTCACGCATTTTATAGCCCAGTTTTTCTTCTCGATCATCTAACTTTGTACGATAATTTAATTTATCCAACTCTTCTTGAACTTTTTTGGCATATTCTAAATGATATTCATTATTAACTGGAATAATATTAACTTGAACTGGTGCAAGCCATAAAGGTAATACGCCTTTAGTTTCTTCTAGATAATAAGCCATGAAACGATCAATACTACCAAATATTGCGCGATGTAATACCACAGGAGTTTTCTTATTACCATCTTTATCAATATAAGATAAATTAAATTTAGCAGGTAAACAGAAATCAAGTTGGCAAGTTGATAAAGTATATTCTACTCCCACAGCTGGTTTAACTTGAACATCTAATTTTGGGCCATAGAAGGCTGCTTCACCAATTTTTTCAATATATTCAATACCTAAATCATTTAATACTTTTCTTAAAGTATCTTCAGCATTGTTCCACATTTCATCATCAGGATGATATTTTACTTTATCATTTTTATCTCTTAAAGATAATTCAAAACGATAATCGGTGATATTTAATTCTTTATAAACGTCTAGAATTAGATTAACAACTTGCGAAAATTCATCTTTAATTTGTTCTGGTGTTACAAATATGTGCGCATCATTTTGACAAAATGTTCTAACTCTTTCAATACCTTTTAAAGCACCACTGGCTTCAAAACGACAATCTCTGGCAATTTCACCGATTCTTATTGGTAGATCACGATAAGAATGGATATCATTAGCGTAAATCATCATATGATGAGGACAATTCATTGGTCTTAAAACAAATTCTTCGCCTTCAACTTCCATTTTAGGAAACATATTTTCTTGATAATGTTCCCAGTGACCTGATGTTTTATATAGTTCGACATTACCTAAAGGTGGCGTTAAAACATGTTTATAACCTAGCTTCTTTTCTTTTCCCTTGATATAGTTTTCTAGTTCTTCCCAAATGATATAACCATTAGGTAAATACATAGGCAAGCCTTTACCTACTAAATCATGAGTCATAAAGATATCTAAATCTTTACCAATCTTTCGATGATCTCTTTCTTTTGCTTCTTCTAAGGCTTTTAGATGTTCTTCTAGAGCTTCAGGACTATCAAAACAAATACCATATATTCTTTGTAACATATGATTTTTTGCATCATTTTTCCAATAAGCCCCACTTACTTTTAATAACTTAAAGTTCTTTAGTTCCTTAACACTTTCAACATGTGGTCCACGACATAGATCCGTGAAATCCCCTTGCGTATAACAACTAATAACCGTATCATCACTCATATTATTGATTAAATCAATTTTATAAGGGTCATCTTTAAATTTTTCTAAAGCTTCTTCTCTACTTAATTCTTCACGAAAAATTCTTTTGCCATCCTTAACTAATTTTTTCATTTCTTTTTCAATTGGCTCTAAATCTTCCATCGTTAAAGTTTTACCATTCAAATCAATGTCATAATAAAAACCTTCTTCTATTACTGGTCCAACCCAAAATTTAGCATCGGGATATAAATGCTTTACAGCTTGGGCTAGTAAATGAGCACAAGAATGGTTCATTACACTTAATTTTTCATTTTCTTTAATATTAATCATTTTCCTTACCTCTTTCTTCCATTGTTCTTTCTAATATTTTCTTTGGTTCTCTATATTTATTAGTTAACCTTTCTTTGGTTGCCTCATCTAATTTACTTAATCTTTTAGGATCTGAATTATCTTTTATATCAGCAATCTTTAATCTCATTGCGCCATAATTTTGACTTAAAATTATTTTATATATTTCTTCTTCATAGGTTAAGTTTCCACTTTTAGTTACTAACATAACCATTTTAATTACTTCATTAGGTATTCCTAAATAACTTAATATTTGAGGAGTCATACCCGGGATATCTTCTAATGTGTCATGTAAAAGACCTGCACATTTTTCTTCTAAAGAATAAAGTTTTGCACTAACTCTTTGTAAATGGCCAATATATGGTTCATTAGCTTTATCACGTCTTTCCTTAAATAATCTTTCGACTAAAGTTTCACATTTATTATATAAATCATCATTAGCAATCAATCCATCTATTTCTTCTTTAGTAAAATATTGCTGCAATGTCTTTCTTTCTTCTTCTGTTAATTTCAAAACAATTCCTCCTTATAAAAAAATACCACATTATTTACAGGAGCAAATAATGCGGTACCATCCTTCTTTTCACTTAATTTAGATAACGGCTATGAACCGGGATTTATTAATCCTCTTAGAAAGTAGTAACTTTAACTCTTTTTATTAGTTTCCACCAACCACTAACTCTCTTTAAACTCCAAGTTAAAATCGTATCTTTCCTCATCGATTTAATTAAATTCTATCACTTTTTACTAGGTTGTGCAAGTAATTTTAAAACATATTCACTATCTTCTAAAGTCTTATTTTCTTGAATTCTATGTATTTCATTTATATTACTTAACCAATTATATAATATTCTACTTATTTTAATTATTTCTAATTTGTCCATATTTAAATATTTAGATATAGTCTCTAAATCTTCCCCTATTACTAAACTAGTGGCTATTGTGTTATATGGAGTAGCTAAATTACTAATTAACACTTTTAATTTCTTACTTAAAGTAACACCATCCGGCAAAAGTAATTCACATTCGCAAGTCTTAATGCTATTTAAATATATTTCTTGTAATTTAATTAAAGCATCATTTAATCTCTTCTTGTGGTTTTTATTTAAGCCATGAAATTGATAAGTTAAATCTAATTTATAACCAAATACTAACATAATAATATTAGCTTCTCCGGTACTTAAGTTTTCCATTAGCAATGGTAGTTTTTCTTTTTCACAACCAATTATTTCATTTAAACATAATCCAACATAAATATTATTTTCTTGTTTTTCTTCTTGTAAATTTACTAATCTTCTTTTTAATAAATTCATGATATTTCTTAATTCTAGTTTTTCATCTGGATTAAGTAAATTAATATCCACATAACTAGTAAAGTTATTTGTTGCTTTAACTAATATTGCATAATAATTATGATAATCATAATCTAATACTTCCAAAATACTTTGGGCATCTTCCTTACGGCAATTTAAATAGTCATGGATTTCTAGCTTTTCATCTCTAAAAGTTTTTAAAACTTGATAGTATTCTTTTAAATCCGCTATTAGTGCATAAGCATTCATACTTAAATTTTCAGGTACATCTTTTCTTCTTTCATCTAAGTTTTCCCCAAACATTTGCTTCATGATTATTTCTCTTTTAGATTCTGGTTTTATTTTAGGCATTACTAAGTATAATTCGTTTGGTTCACATTCAATCATTTCCCAAAGATAAGGCTTTTCTTTATTTAAAGAATAATTACTTGATTTTCTTCGTTCATTTAACTTCTTTAAAAATCTAATGCCATTATAAACAGCCATTTTTTCACTTTTTAATAATCCTTTGATACAAATTACTTGGTCAAAGTTTTCTCCACAAGCTTTCTTTAAAGCATTATATGCCTTTTTATCTTTTTGAAAACGATTACAGTTTATTAGTTCTAGTAGTTCTTCATAGGTACAACCTACTCTTTCATGTAATTTAGTATCTTTCGGAACAGTCGAAGCTCTATTATGATAAATTTTATTTAATCTTTCAATACCCATTTGATAAGCATTATCTTCTTCTAAAGTTAATCCTTCTTTATTTCTTACTTGATCTAAATTAGGGCCAAAAACTTTTTGTAAAGAAGCAGCATAAGCAGTTTTTTTAGAATAATACTCGCTATTAACCATTTCTTCTAGTTTAGCTTGCGTACAACCAATAATATCCCATAGATAAATATTAGTATTAGACATCTTTTTCTTTCTTTCAATATCATTTAAAGTTAAAGTCTTAGCAACAAATATTTCTTGATATAATTTATTTAATCTATCTAAAGCTGTATATAAAGCATTTTTATCTTTAACATTAAAAGGATTAAATGCTTGGTCTAAAGAGTAACCAAATCCTTCTTGTAAAGATCGATAATACTTAGCTTTTTTATTAATATAATCACTATTTAAGATAATATCTAATTCATCTTTAGGAATATTTACTTTTTCCCAGAGATATTCTGGTTTAGTTAATTCTTTTTTACCGGCATTAACATCATCTAAAATATTTCTAATTCGCTTTAAAATATCTCTTATATTTACTCTTTCATTACTACTTTGTTTTACTTGAACTTGGTCTAAGTTTTCGCCAAATTCACTTTGAAGAGCTTTTAAGTATTTATCTTTATTAAAATAGTTACTATTAATTACAATCATTAAAGTTTCATAAGAACAATCAACCATTTCATATAAATAACGAGAATTATGATAATTTTGTTTAATACCATCATCCAAACTCATCTTTTTATCAATATATATGCTTTGATATAATTTATCTAAATTTCTAATAGTATGTTTAAAAGTCCAATATTCATTAGTATCCATTTTATTATATCTATCATAATCTATTATTTCACAAAAATTCAAACCAAATAATTCTTGGAATAATTGATAATATTTAGTACTTTCATCAAAATAAACACTAGTCGTTAATTCAATTAATCTTTCTTTAGGTATATCTAAATATTCATATAAATAATAATTAGCTTTTAAGTATTTTCGTAGAGGAACATTTTTAAGAAAAACTTCATGATAAGTTTTCTTTAAAGCTTTTTTCGCATAATCATAAAATTCTTTATCATCCCTCGTAAAATAATAACTCTTTTTTCTTTCTAATAAATTAGGTCCATATAATTTTTTTAATATTTCATAATATTTAGCATTAGGATCAAGAGTCTTTAATAAAATTTTATATTCCTCTAAAGAGCAACCAACAGTCTCATATAAATAATTATTACTATTTCTTCTTTCTCTTTTAGGTACTACTATTTTATGTTCGGGTAACATTTTATTATCAATAATTGCTGACTTTAATTTTTTTATTTTGTTAATGCCCTGAGTAAATAAAGACTTATTTATTTCTTCTTCCGTGACTTTTAATTCTTCATCCAAAGAAAGACCATATACTCTCGTTAATTCTTGATATGATTTATCTTCTTTATTTAAAAAGCCACTGTCTAAAACTATTTGTAATTCTTCCCTGCTACATTCAGCTTGTTCATATAAATATTTCTTTATTTCTTTTTTAACCTTGGGTTTTCTTTCACGAGGTTTTCTTGGCTTTGAAGTTTCTTCAACTTTTTCTTTAGTTCTTACATCATTAATTGATGATTTACCAATTTCAAGCCACCGATAATATATTTTTAATTGTTCATCAGTTAAATTAAATAAATTACATTTATGGTTTAATTTTGGTCCAAAGATAATCATAAATACGCGTCGTACTTCAGCTTCAGCTACATTTAAAGCACTTTTAAATAATTCTAATTCAGGAGTGGAACAATCTAATATTTCTTGAAGTGTTCCACCAATATTTTCTTCTTTGTCTTCATCAGAAATCAATTTTTGATAATTACTTTGTAATGTTCTTATAACTTCATTAAAAGCTCCTAATTCACTATTATTTAATTTACTTAAATTAGGTAAACGCGTTAATTTTGGAGAACAAGTTTTAACTAAAACAGCATAATAATAAGATTTAGGATTAATTGTTTTAATTAAACTCGCAAATTCTTTTTTCGAACAACCAATCATATCCCAAATATAATAGTCTTTTTCTTGAAAATACTTTTTTATAGACTTTAAAACAGAAATAAAACTTAATTTTTCTATTCCACTTAAATTATTTTTATTTATTTTGTTTGTATAGTTAGGACCATATAATTTTATTGCAAGATTTTGATATTGTTTCGGCATTCTTACCATAAAATTAGCAATTGTTTCCGTATCGCTATTTAAATAGGTTGGCAAATACTCATATTCCATAATAACCAAAATCCCCCTTGGCGTATATAATACCATATTTTTCGATATTTGCAAGTATTTGGTAAAAATTTCCCAATATTAATAATTGTTTTATTTAGCTTTATGAACTATAATATATTTAAACAAATGTTTGGAGGAAAATTATGGAAAAAGAATTATATCCCAAAAGAAATATTCTTTGCATTGATTTAAAAAGTTTCTTTGCTGCCTGCGAATGCGTAGAACGAGGATTAGATCCTTTTTCTGTTCCTTTGGTAGTGGCTAATAAAACTCAAGGTAATGGAGCAATTACTTTAGCCATCACTCCTTTTTTAAAAAAGAAAGGAATTGCCTCCCGAACTAGATTATATGATATTCCGAGTAACATTAAATATACGATTGTACCTCCACGAATGAAATTATATTTAGCTAAAAGTAAGGAAGTTGTCAATATTTATTTAGATTATATTTCTGAAGAAGATTTACATATTTATTCCATTGATGAATGTTTTCTTGATGTTACTGATTATTTAAAACTTTATAAAAAAAGTGATTATGAGCTAGCCGAAGAAATTCTTAAAACTATCTATAAAAAGACCGGACTAACAGCCAACTGCGGGATTGGACCTAATATGTTACTAGCTAAAGTAGCGATGGATACCGAAGCTAAAAAATATAAAAATGGCATTGCAAAATGGACTTATGAAGATATTGCTACAAAATTATGGCCTATTACCCCTTTATCTAAAATGTGGGGAATTGGTAAGAGAATGGAAAAAAATTTAAATACTTTAAATATCTATACAATTGGTGATTTAGCTAATTATGAAAGAAATAAATTAAAAGACAAATTTGGCGTCATGGGAACCGAACTATGGAATCACGCGAATGGGATAGATTTAAGTAGAATTAATGACTATAAAGAACTACCTAAAGATAAATCTTTTAGTCATTCCCAAGTATTATTTAAAGATTATAATGAAAATAATATTAAATTAATTATCACGGAAATGGTTGAGTTACTCGCTAGACGCTTACGTCAAAATAAAAAACAAACTACCATTATTGGTTTAGGCATCGGTTATTCTAAGAATATTGGTGGTGGTTTTTATCATTCTACGAAACTTGATGCTCCAACCGACTCTCCTTTAGAAATAAATCGTTATTGTGATATCATTTTTGACCGATATTATGAATTTTTACCCATCAGAAAAGTAAGTATTTCTTGTGGAGGCTTAAAAAATAAAACTGGTATTCAATTAGATTTATTTAATGATTTAGAAAAAATGGAAGAGGAAGAAAAAGTTAATACTACGATTGATGAAATTAAAAATAAATATGGCAAAAATAGTATTCTTAAAGCTTCTAGTTTACTTCCCGATTCAACAGCTATAGATAGAAATAAAAAAATTGGAGGTCATCACGAATGAAATTTGATCGTGGGATTATTAAATGGCAACCATTTGAATCTTTAACTTCCAACAAAGCTGTTATTAAAAGCATATTATTAGAAAAAAGTAAAATTGCTAAACCAATACTTTCGGAAGAAGAAATAACTGATATTGAAAATAAAATTATTGAAGCTTATTATTGTAAAGAAAACATTTCTATTTTCTTTTATAATGATGGTTTTATTAAAAATATAAAATCTAAAATAATAAAAATAGATCAAGTATATAAAATGATCTATTTAACTAACAATTTAAAATTATTTTTTAATCAAATAATTGCTATTGAATATTAAGGCCCAGTTTCAGTTTGATTATTTGTTGGGGTATAATCTTTATATTTAAAACCATAGAATAAACCTAAGGATGTAACATATAACAAATATAGAACAAAAACTGCTAGAATACCTGTTACAATATAAGAAGCAATATTATTAGTATCTTTAGATTTTTCTACTTCAGCTACTTCATGATTTTCTTCAACTGGTGCAACTACTAAATCATCATTAGTTTCTTCCACGTTTTCTTTTTTTACTTCTTCATGTTCTATTGGTTCTTCATTTTGTTCTTCTTGGTTTTCTTCTGTTGGTTCTTCAATAGGTTCTGGATTTACTATAGGTTCTGGAATTATTGGAGTTTCTTCTTCAGCAACTTCTACTTCCTTATTTTCTTCACTAGAACTTTCTTCAACCTTTTCTTCATTATTAAAATCAGGGATAACTATATCCTCTACTTTAACATCAGTTTTTTCTTCTTCCTTAGTTTCTGGTTCATCAGTTGTTTTTCTTTGAATAATACTAGAAAAATTTTCTTTTTCTTCAACTGGTTTTCTTTGAATTACTTCATTTGTTTCAACAGTAGTACCACCTATAGAAATCTTTTCTTCTTCCTCATTAATTAATGGTTCTTTGTTTTCCATTTTCTATCACCCTTTTATTATCAACATAATCATATCATAAAAAAAAGACTTTAAAAAGTCTTTTTTGTTAATTTAAGCAAATTTAAGTTAAAAATCTAATGTTGGATAACTATCGTCACCTAATTTCCAATTTACTAAAGTATAATCTTTTAATATTGGGTCTATTTCTTCAAGGTGTATTGATTTAATATTATTGTTTAATTCATCAACAAATAATTGTGCTTTCATTTGATCTATGGTTTTTGGTGTAAAAACTAAATCTGTACGATTAGTTGCATTTAAGCCCTTTATGTAATATACATTTTTATAATCTAAATTTGCTTGCCCAGCCGCAAGCGAAACTGGCCTATATATTTGCAAATTTATAGGACAATTTAAATTTCCTAAATTAAAAACATTGTTTAAATACATATTATTAACCGCATCATTGCTATTATCAAGTAATATTCCTAATCCTATATCTGTTCCTGTTATATTACCCTTATTATAACTATTTAATACCCACACTGAAGATGACAAATATATTTCTCCTATGATTCCACTTTTTCGGGATGTTCTACCACTAGCATTGGTAAAATTACCAAGGTTATAACTATTTATTATATAAGCAGCTGTCCCATTTTTGTTATCGCCATATAAATCGCCTATTATTCCACCTATATATACAGCGGTATAGCTATTTCCAATTACTTCAATATTTCCTTTATTATAACTTTTATTAATTATAACTTTCCCAGAATTTTCTTTTCTACCAATTAAACCACCATACATATTTTGAGAATTTGCTGAATACAATCTTAAATCACTTTCTATATTACCATTATTATAACTATTTTCAATAAATGCACTACCATTAATTTGTGCTATTAAACCCCCTGCCCGTGTATTACCTTTAGTTGAATTTTGGACTATTGTCCCTTCATTATAAGAATTAGTAATTTTGACATTGCCAGTGCTTGAATTACTTAATCCAACTAATCCTCCTACAATTACCCCAATTTGATTATTTATTTCGCCATTATTTACAGAATTTTCGATTGTTAAATTTGCATTATTGTATCCTACTATTCCTCCAGTATTATTACTTCCTTCTATATTACCGTAATTTCGACAATTTTGTATTATAACCGTGCCATAATTAGCTCCTACTACTCCTCCTGCATCCCATGAACTAACTTCACTAGTAACGTTTACTTTATTAATTAAATTACTTATATTACCTGTTCCAGAAATACTACCTATTATTCCACCTGCTACTGCTGTTACTTTACTAGTTACATTTCCAGTTACTTTTAAATTACTTACACTTGCATCTGTCACATAACCAAATAAGCCTAACATAGCACTAGTTATTGTATTATATATATATAAATTACTTATGGTATGATTATCTCCATTAAAGTTTCCTTTAAATCTATTGGTATCTGTTCCTATTGAGGTAAAATTACTTACTCCTTCTTCATATGGCCCTAAATCTATGTTGTTAGTTAAAACATAGTATTTGCCTTCTTTACTATCTCCTCCATTTACCTCACTACTTAATTGCCTTAATTCATCATCATTATTTATTTCATATAATAGCTTTTCACTTGTTATTATTATTTTTCCTTTTAAACTATGTCCTACATTTAATTGTTGATTTGTACTTAAGTTCTTATATGTTATTATTACTTCCCATGTATCTGTTACATCTTTTGTTGATGTTATTGGTACATTTTCTCCTATTAGATATAATCCTTCTTCTTCTGTTATATCATAAGTATTATCACTTAGTTTATTTATTCTTTTTATATCACTATTATATACTTCATTATTCTTTCTTACACTCATTACCATTTCTGGTACTGGCTCATATCCAGTTAAATCAAAATCTTCTTTTTCTTTACTTGTTTTAAAACTTTGAGTTGTACCATCTTTGGTATAACTTGAATACTCTATATCATTTTCTTCTATTAAGAAATATACATTATATTGTTTGGTTGTTGTATTTGTTTTATTATTAGCTATTAGTCTGGCTTTAGCAATGGAAGAATCTTGAACATTACCTTGACCATTTGCTAAATTTTCATTTGATATATTAAGGATTATTTCTCCATCGGTAGAAAAAGTAAAATTATCAGTTGTAGCTGTAGTTGTTGTTATATCAGAAATAGCTGCTGGACCAGTTTGGGCTTTAAAGAAAGCATATGTTGCTCCTACCATCAAACTAACTAATCCTAATATTCCTATAATTAATAAAATTATTTCTCTTTTTTTATTCTTCATTTTTATATACTCCTACACATAGTTTAGCCAATAACTTTCTTATTATTCTACTATCCTATGATTACATTTTATATCATTTGTATGCTATTTGCAAGTATATTTTGAATACAATTGATAGTATAATTGACTGAAAGGAAGGGAACTTATGAATACAGTAATAATTACTTTAAGAACTCATGAAGATATAAAAAAGGAATTAGACATGCTTGCACTAAAAGAAAATCGTAGTCTAAACAACTTAGTTAACACGATTCTAATGAAGTATTTAGAAGAAAATAAAAAAGATAAAAAAGAACCTAAAGTTGAAAAAATATCAGTTAATTTACACTGATATTTTAATTTGCTATTTTAAAATGTTTAACTGGAGCATTATCATCAATTGCTTTAAAAGTATAATTCATACTTTTTAAATAATTTATTATTGATGGTAAAGCATTTAAAGTATTTTTCTTTATATCATGCATTAAGATAATATAACTACCTTCTCCTTTAACATATTTCTTTATATTGTTAACTATATAATTAACGGTATTATTGGCATGAGTATCACCACAATCGACATTCCAATCAAAGTAAACATAGCCTTTATTAGTCATATAATTAGCAATTTCGGTTACAACACCTGTTTTATGTTTTTTACTAACAGTATTTGAACTTCCCCCTGGAAATCTAAAGTATTTCGAATAACTTCCTGTTTGTTGATAAACAATTTCATTCATTTTATTAAAATCATTTATATAATTATCTAAACTATCATAGACACTCCAACTATGAGAATAAGTATGAACTGCTACTGTATGTCCGGCTTCATGTTCTTTTTTAATCATATCTTGATATTTAGGAAATTGATTCGTTACAAAGAATGTTGCTTTAACATTATTTCTAGCTAAAATATTTAAAATTTCTTGCGTATATTGCCCTGGGCCATCATCAAATGTTAAATAAACAACACCACCCTTAGGTTTTTCCGTCACATTAACTACTCGATTAATTGTCGTTTTATTACCAGCACTATCAGTAACTTCATAATTCAAAGTATATTTACCAACTTTACTAGTATCTACACTACCACTTACTTTAACTTTACTTGCTAAATCACCATCACAGTTATCACTTACTGTATACCCTGGATCTTTAAAGGATTCTGTCACATAATAATTTAAGCTATTCCCATCTTTTAAAGTTATTTTAGGTTCTTCTTCATCCCCATATTTAATTATTCTTTCGTTTGTTGCCTTATTACCATCTTCATCACTCACGGAATAAATTATTTTTTCATTTTCTTTAGTAGTTGTAACACTATCAGTAATATCACCCATTACATTATCCGTAGCCGTATATCCTTCTTCTGTATAATCTTTGCCCGGACACACTAAAACTTCCTTATTTCCTTTTAATTCTATAGTTGGAGCCTCTAAATCTTTAACTATTACTGTTCTTGACGTTTCTTTTGTAACAAATCCTTTTTTAAAAGTATAAGTTAAGTTATATGTTCCTCTTTTAGTTGTATCAACAGTCCCATCTATTTTTACATCTTTGGATAAATCATTACCTAAAAAAGAGGCGTAGGCTCCAACTTCTACATATTCTTCATTTATACCCACAACAATTTCTTTTTTTCCATTTAAAGTTATTGAAGGAGATGCTAAAAAGTAAACAAAAATTGAATTAAAAATTATTAACAAAACACATGTTAAAATAATAATCATATTTCTTTTCTTACTACTCATAACTATTAACTCCTACTTTAATTTAATTATAATTCATATTTAAAAAAAGTCCATAGTAAACTTTTAAAAACAAAAAAATATTGGCTATTTCTAGTCAATATTTTTCATAATTATTAGTTCTAACTATTTGATAATTTCAGAAACTACACCAGCACCAACTGTACGGCCACCTTCTCTAATAGAGAATTTAGTTCCGTTTTCAAGAGCAACTGGAGCAATTAATTCAACTGTCATATCAACGTTATCACCAGGCATAACCATTTCAACACCAGCAGGTAATTCAATAACACCTGTTACGTCTGTAGTTCTAACATAGAATTGAGGACGATAATTTGTGAAGAATGGAGTATGACGGCCACCTTCTTCTTTAGTTAAAACATAAACACTTGCTTTAAACTTAGTATGAGGTGTAACACTTCCCGGTTTAGCTAATACTTGACCACGTTCAACGTCTTCACGAGCGATACCACGTAGTAAGCATCCAGCGTTATCACCAGCTTGAGCATAGTCTAGAGATTTTCTAAACATTTCAATACCAGTAACAACAGTTTTTTGTGTAGGTTTTAAACCAACAATTTCAACTTCTTCATTAAGTTTGATTTGTCCTCTTTCAACACGTCCTGTAACAACAGTACCACGTCCTGAAATAGTGAAGACATCTTCAATACTCATTAAGAATGGTTTATCAGTATCTCTTACTGGAGAGTCAATATAATCATCAACTGCAGCCATTAAGTCTTTGATACTTTGAACAGCATCAGGATCACCTTCAAGAGCCTTTAATGCACTACCACGAATTATAGGGCAATTTGAATCAAATTCATATTCACCTAATAATTCACGAATTTCCATTTCTACTAAATCAAGTAATTCTGGATCATCAACTTGGTCAGTTTTGTTCATATAAACAACAATTTTAGGCACACCAACTTGGCGTGATAATAAAATGTGTTCTCTTGTTTGAGGCATTGGGCCATCAGCAGCACTAACAACTAAGATTGCACCATCCATTTGAGCAGCACCAGTAATCATGTTTTTAACATAATCGGCATGTCCTGGACAGTCAACGTGAGCATAGTGACGTTTTTCAGTTTCATACTCAACGTGAGCAGTATTAATTGTAATACCTCTTTCTCTTTCTTCTGGTGCTTTATCGATATCAGCATAATCAACAAATTCACCAAAGTATTTTGTGATCGCAGCTGTTAAAGTTGTTTTACCATGGTCAACGTGACCTATAGTACCAATATTAACGTGTTCTTTTGAACGATCAAATTTTTCTCTTGCCATAGAATTTTTCCTCCTTTTCCTATTACTATTCTATTTTATCTAATGCTTGAAAATTTTTCAAGTATTATTTTAATTAATGCTGTTTTTCTTAATAATTTCTTCAGCAATTGATTTTGGTACTTCTTCATAATGGTCTAATTCCATTGTGAAGTTTCCACGACCTTGAGTATTACTACGTAAGCTAGTAGCATATCCAAACATATCTGCTAGGGGAACCATAGCTTTAATAGATAAGGCATTACCACGAGATTCATTACCCATTGGTTTACCTCTTCTACTAGTTAAATCTCCCATAACATTACCCATATATTCTTCTGGGACAATAACTTCAACTTTCATTATTGGTTCAAGAAGTACTGGTTTACATTTGTTTTTAGCTTCTTTTAAAGCCATTGATGCGGCAATTTTGAAGGCCATTTCACTAGAGTCAACATCATGGTAAGAACCATCAAATAATGTTGCTTTAACATCTACCATAGGGTAACCTGCTAAAATACCTCCAGCCATTGCTTCTTGTAAGCCTTTATCTGTTACTGGAATATATTCCCGAGGAACTACCCCACCAACGATAGCATCAACGAATTCATATCCTTTTTCAGGATTTGGTTCAAATTTAACCCAAACATGTCCGTATTGTCCACGTCCACCTGATTGTTTAATATATTTACCTTCACATTCAGCAGCTTGAGTTAAAGTTTCCCGATAGGCAACTTGTGGTCTACCAACATTAACTTCAACACCATATTCTCTTTTCATTCTTTCAACTTGAACATCTAAGTGAAGTTCACCCATACCACTGATAACAGTTTGACCTGTTTCAGCATCAGTTTTAAATTTAAATGTTGGGTCTTCATCTGCAAGTTTTTGTAGAGCTGTTGTCATTTTTTCTTGATCGGCTTTTGACTTTGGTTCAATAGCTTCATCAATAACAGGAAGTGGGAATTCCATTCCTTTCATGATAACAGGATTTTTTTCATCACATAATGTATCCGCAGTTGTAGTGTATTTTAAACCAACAGCAGCAGCAATTTCACCACAGTATACTTCGGTAATTTCTTTACGAGTATTGGCATGCATTTGTAAAATACGTCCAACTCTTTCTTTTTCTCCCTTTGTAGAGTTATATACATAAGAACCACTACTTAAGTGTCCTGAATAAACTCTAAAGAAAGCTAGTTTACCAACAAATGGGTCAGCAGCAATTTTAAACGCCATAGCCGTAAATGGTTCAGAATCTGATGGATGACGCCATACATCATTACCATTTTTATCAAAACATTCAATTGCTGGTACATCAGTTGGAGCTGGCATGTAATCGATAACTGCGTCTAAAGCAAGTTTTACACCCATATTTGATAAGGCACTACCACACATAACTGGGAAGAATTCAGCCGCTAAAACACCTTTACGAATTGCTTTTTTGATATCATCAACTGCAAGTTCTTCACCTTCAAGATATTTTTCCATTAGTTCATCATCAAATTCAACTGCTTTTTCAATTAATTCAGTTCTCTTTTGTTCGACTATTGTCTTTAAATCTTCAGGTATTTCAATTTCAGTTGCATTTTCATGTTCTTCACCATCATAGTGATAAGCTTTTCTGGTAAGTAAATCTACTACACCATTAAATTCACTTTCTGCACCAATAGGCCATTGAATAGGAGCATAATTAACCCCTAATCTAGATTTAATTGTACCTAAAGTAAATTCAAAATCAGCCCCGATTTTATCCATTTTATTAGCAAAAATCATTCTTGGTACTTTGTATTCAGTTGCTTGACGCCATACAGTTTCACTTTGAGGTTCAACCCCAGCATTAGCATCAAGTAAACAAATAGAACCATCTAGTACTCTTAAAGATCTTTGTACTTCAACAGTAAAATCTACGTGTCCTGGGGTATCAATGATATTAAGACGATATCCTTTCCAATGGGCAGTTGTTGCCGCACTGGTAATTGTAATACCTCTTTCTTTTTCTTGATCCATCCAGTCCATTTGAGATTCCCCATCATGAGTTTCCCCAATTTTATGAGTTATCCCAGTATGGAATAATACTCTTTCAGTAAATGTTGTTTTACCAGCATCTATATGAGCCATTATCCCAATATTTCTTAATTTATCTAAGCTAACATCTCTTGCCATATTTTCACACTACCATCTATAATGAGCAAATGCTTTATTTGCTTCAGCCATTCTAAGAGTATCTTCTTTCTTCTTACAAGCTCCACCGGTACCATTAGCAGCATCCATAATTTCATTTGCTAAATTGATGGCCATTCCCTTTCCATTTCTTAATCTTGCATAATTAAC
>CANPZG010000011.1 GCA_947588765.1 uncultured Bacilli bacterium | reverse complement strand
ATAGCGAAGGGGGACAAAAGATTAATGGAGTTAAATGAATGGGTAGAAGCCTATATAAATGATGAACATACAAAAGAAGTGTATGGAAAATGGGCCGAACAAATAGCCTTAGATAAAGGAATAAGAGTTGGAAAAGAAGAAGGATTAAAACAAGGCATAAAAGAAGGACTCAAAGAAGGAATAAAAGATACTACAAGTACAATCGCTAGAGAAATGATAAAACTTGGTTTAGATAACAACGTTATTCATAAATCTACTAAATTATCAATACAAGAAATAAATGAGTTAAAAAAAGAAATGGATTAACATTTCTTTTTTAGTTAAAAATCATTTCTTCAGCCATTTTTTTAATAAATTCTTCTATTTCTATTAAATCAGCTGTAGTTTCTTTACGAAAATAACGCATAATTAAATTCATTGCCCCATCGGTAAAAAAATATATATTCAAGGGATTTCTAACTTGTTCTTTTAAAGCTTGACATATTTTATTATTAATTCTTTTCATAAAGATTAAAGTTTCATTGGAAGTTAATAATTTAAAATACATATCTTCGTTTTCTCTTAAAAAATTAAATAATTTATTAAAATAATTATTCATATCTTCTTTAGTTTCAATTTTAGTTTCATTTCCTAAGATTTGATTTAATATTTCTTCTTGAATGTCATCAGCAACTTGGTAAATATTATCATAATGACTATAAAAAGCCCCACGAGTAATATCCGCTTTTTGAGCTAGTTCCGTAACGGTAATTAAACTTATTTCTTTTTTTTCGGCAAGTAACTCGGCGAAAGAATTACGAATATTAGTTATCGTTCTGTTACTTGAGGCATTTATTCCTTTTAATTTCATATTTATCACCAATTAATATTTTAACATATTTTTTACAAAATTTAAACATATGTATAAATTTTAACAATGTAAACTAATTTGTTGTTAATATTATCTATATTAAAGAGTAAAATACTTTAGGACTGGTGATAAATATGAAAAAATTTACAGATTTTGTTATTGAAAAAAGATATTATATTTTAGTTTTATTTATTATTTTAGCTATAGTTTGTGGCTATTTATCAACTTTAGTTAAAGTTAATCGCGATATGTCTTTATATTTACCAAAAGATAGTGAAACTAGAAAAGGTAATGACATAATGGAAGAAGAATTTCCTAATGAAAATGAAAGTTCTTTAAATGTTATGTTTACAAATATTACTGATGAAGAAAAAATAGCTGAAGAATTAAAAAATATTGCTAATGTCAGCGAAGTAACAACTGATAAAAAAGATGAATATACATTATTTACTTTAACAGTTTCCGCGAAAGCTGATTCCAAAGAAGCAAAGCAAGTATTTGATGAAGTTAATAGTAAATATGACAATATCGATTTAAGCGGAGATATTAATGATGAAAACAAAGATATATTACCTGTTTGGATTGTCACTTTAGCCATTTTTTGTGGTTTAATAATTTTAATTATTATGTGTGATTCTTATATTGAACCATTTTTATTCTTATTTGCTATTCTTTTAGCAGTCGTCTTTAATAAAGGAACTAACATTATTTTTTCAAGTGTATCGAGTATCACTAATGCGATTGCGGCCATTTTACAACTAGCTTTATCTATGGATTATTCTATTATGTTAATTAATCGTTATCGCCAAGAAAAAGAAAAAACGTCCGATAAAGTAGAAGCGATGAAAAATGCTTTGTATGGTTCTTTTGCTACTATTTCTAGTAGTAGTATCACGACTATTGTCGGTTTACTGGCCTTAGTATTTATGAGTTTTACCATTGGTCGAGATCTAGGTATAGTATTAGCTAAAGGAGTATTATTTAGTTTAATTTCCGTTTTCTTCTGCTTACCATCTTTAATTTTAATGTTTGATAAATTAATTATTAAATTTAAAAAGAAAAGTCCTAAATTTAAATTAGATGGTTTAGGAAAAATAGTTTATAAATTTCGTTATGCCGGAGTAGCTATCTTTGTTATAATCTTTTCTTTAGCATTTGTCTTTAAAAACTATTTAAATATTAAATATACGGATAGTGAAACTGATATTGTTAAAGAAACATTTACCCCAACTAATCAATTTGCGATTATTTATCCTAAAGAAAAAGAAAAACTTATTGAAGAATATACACCTACCTTAGAAAATAATGAAAACATCACAGAAGTTTTAGCATTAAATAATACTATTGAAGAAGTTTTACCATACAATGAATTAAATGACAAATTAGAGGATACTACCATCGATGATTATTTATTAAAGATTTTATATTATCATTATTTTAATGAAAAGGAAGATAATAAAATTAATTTAAATGACTTTTTATCTTTTATTGAAAATAATGTTTACAACAATGAAAAATTAAATAAGGAAGTTACGAAAGAAATAAAGAATAATATAACAAAATTAGAAAACTTTACTAATAAAAAATTAATTACGAAAAAACATACTTCCAAAGAAATTGCCGATATGTTTTTAATTAAAGAAAATACTTTAAATAATTTATTAATTTACTATAATTCCTTAAATACTAAAACAACTTTAACTATCAAAGAATTCATGGATTATGTAAGTAAAAATTATCCTAATGAATTACCCAAAGATATCTTACCATTTTTAGATACTAATGCTTTAAATAAAGAATTAGATTATGTTACTTTAAGTAAATATTTTAATATGGATGAAGAAACAGTAAAAAATATTTATTTGTATTATTTAAATACAAATGAATTACCTAAATTAACTATTAATGAAGTAGTATCTTTAATTGATAAGGAAGAACTAGCTTCAGTTAAAACTTTTAGTAATAAAGAGTTTATCACAAGTAAAAAAACTAAAGAAGAAATGGCTACCATTTTTAACTTAACAGTTGAAGAAGTAACTTATTTATATCAAGATAATGATACATTAACTCCTTATGAATTTATTGATATTTTAGTTAAAGTAAAAAATACAGAAGAAATAAATAAGCTATATTTAATTATGGATAGTACAATTAATGATAAAACTTATAGTTATGATGAATTAGCACAAGTTTTAAATATTGATGCAGCAACTTTAAAAAATGTTTATATTTTACATGAATTACCTAATTTAACATTTACCCCCATTGAGTTTATTGATTTTATTTTAACAAATAAAGATATTTTAAATATAGATAAAGAAACTGTTGATTCATTAACTAAATTACAAACAATAATTAAGGCTACAATTAATAATACTAAATATAATTATACTGATTTAAGTAATATCTTAGGGTTATCTAAAGAAAATACCAAATTAATCTATGGAGCTATAGATGCATCTAAAAAAGAAACTAAATTATCTTATCAAGAATTTATTAACTTTTTAATTAATGATTGTTTAACTAATAAGACTTATGCTTCTTCATTAAATGAAGATAAGAAAACAAAAATAACTACGTTAAATGAAATTATTAATGATTCCTTAAATAATAAAAAATATGTAGCTAAAGATATGTTAACTAAATTAAAGAAATTAGATGATGTTGATTCTTCTTTAGTGGAATTACTTTATATGTATTATGGTAGTGTTAATAATTATAATGATGAATGGACTATTTCCCTTAGTGATTTTGTTAAATATTTAAATGAAGATATTATTAATGATAAAAGATTTGATGATTATATTAGTAAAGAGGATAAAGATAATATAATTGAAGCTAAAGATACAGTAAGTGATGCAAGAGAAAAATTAAGTGGCGAAAATTATAATCGTTTAGTAATAAATAGTAATTATCCAGTAGAAAGTGATGAAACTTTTGATTTTATTACTAATACTAAAAATGATTTAAATGATAAAGATATTTATTTAATTGGTAATTCTTTAGTAGGTTATGAAATAAGTAATAATTTCCAAAATGAATTAAATCTAATTACTTTTTTAACTATTCTATTTATCTTTATTGTTGTAGCGATAACTTTCAAAAAGATATTTGTGCCAATTTTCTTAGTTTTAATTATTCAAGGAGCTGTATATTTAACAATGTCGTTATTAACTATCCAAGGTGGTAGTGTTTACTTTATGGCTTTACTAATTGTTCAATGTATCTTGATGGGTGCAACAATTGATTATGCTATTCTTTATACTTCATATTATATGGAATCACGACAAAACTTAGATATTAAAGAATCTTTAATAAATGCTTATAATAAATCAATTCATACTATTTTAACTAGTGCTTCTATCTTAACTTTAGTTACTTTAGTAGTTGGTTATTTTGGTTCAGCGATAACTGGTAAAATATGCATTACTATTTCAGAAGGAACAATCGCTTCAACTATTTTAACCGTATTTTTACTTCCAAATATTATTGCTGCTTTTGATAAATTGTTTATTAAGAAAAAATAATTTTAATTAATTGAGGAAACTTCGTTATGAAGTTTTTTTCATATCGTAAACTTTAGTAAAATTAAAAGACACCCCTTGATATATATATATATATAGTAAAATGGAGAAAAATAGAGGTGTTTGAAAAAGTGAAAAATAGAAAAAAAGAAATAACATTGTTAGTAATAGCAATATTGGTAATTGTAAGTATGATAGCTGGAGCAACATATGCCTTCTTTAAAGCGCAAATAGGTCCAGCATCCAATTTTGATATAAATGCCACAACAGGCACAACAGATAATCTAACGTTCTCTACAGATGGTGATATTATTTTAAATATAACAGCAGATAATCTAGGAAGAGAAAAAGGCGATTATTCAAAATCATCAAAAGCCAGAGCCAGATTAATAAAAAGTAATACAAGCGAAAGTACAACAGCCAATTATAATATCTATCTCTTAATAGAAGAAAATGAATTAGAGTATTCGAGTTATACCAAAGAAGGGCAACCAGAATTAAGATTTATGACAAAAGAAGAAAAAGAGAAAGAAAATCTAGAAGGATATACAGGAGTACCAGAATTAGTCTTAAGTGTTAAAAAAGGTGGTAAAGAATATAAGATAGAAAAAAGATTAAAAGAAACAACAGGAGGATATGATATAACTGAAGCAGACGGATTATATGCCATAGGAGAAAATATCCAAATAATATCAAATGGAGATGTAACAGATGAATGGGAAATAACAGTAACATTTAAGAATTTAAAATATAATCAACAATTAAATACGGGAAGAAAATTAAAAGGGAAGATAATAATAACAGCAGAAAAGTTATTATATGAAATAAATGATGCAGCAGGATTAAGAAAGTTAAGTGAAGAAGTAAATAATGGAGATAGCAAAGAAGGCAAATATTATGTCTTAACCAATAACATAGATTTAGGAGAACACCAAGACGGAGTAAGTAATTTTACCCCAATTGGAACAAATGATAATAGATTTAAAGGAAACTTTAATGGCGATAAATATACTATAAGTAATTTATATATAAATAATATTACAAGTGAAGCCTTGTTAGGATTATTTGGAGTAACAGAAAATAGTATAATAAATAATTTAAAAATAAATGGCGATATTATTTCAAATGCACAAGCAGCAGTTGGAAGTATTGTTAGTAATGCTTATAATACAAAATTTAAAAATATTGTGACATATGTTAATATTGAATATAATTACAATATTTGGCATAGTGCTGGGATAGCAGGAGCAATATTTAATAATACATTAATAGAAAATTGTCATAATTATGGAAATATATCTGGTGGTAACGAAACAGGAGGATTAGTAGGATATGTAAATAATAATGTTAATTTAACTATAAAACATTCTTCAAATTCCGGTAACATAGATAGTAAATTAGGTCAAACAGTTGGTGGATTAATAGGAACATCTACATTTTCCACATCACAAATAATAATTGAAGATTCATACAATGATGCAGAATTAACAATGGATTGTAGTTCTTTATTATCTAGCGTCGAACCTAATATTGGTGGGTTCATAGGATATAATTCAAGCTCATTAAATATAGTTAATAGTAATAATAAAGGAAACATAAGTGTTGAAAATTTGGAAACAATATATAATATTACAGAAGGAGGAATAATTGGGTATAGTAGTAATAATGTTAGTATAAGCTTAAATAATGTAAGTAATAGTGGATCTATAGATGCTTTAACTGGAGATGCTGCAATTAAAATTGGAGGAATAGTTGGGGAGACAGCTTCTATTACTAATATAGAAAATTGTTCCAATATAGGTAAATTATCTGTTATTGATAATGTACATGCAAATTATATTGGCGGGTTAGTAGGACGGTCTACAAATAGTTTAACAATCAATAATTCTTATAATAATGCCATTTTAGATAGAAAAAATAAAATAACTAATGAATATTCATCACCTATAGGTGGGCTTGTAGCTTCTATGGAAAGTGGAAATAATACAATAACAAATTCATATAATTTAGGTGATATTAGTGGTGGATCATCAGTGGGAGGAATTCTAGGAGTGATATCTAATGATGCCAAATACTTGATAATAGATAGATGTTATAATAAAGGAAATGTAATATCAGAAGATGGAAATTATAATTGGGGTTATTCTTTAGGAGGAATCATAGGTGTATCTAATTCTATAGTATATGTTTTAAACTCATACAATACAGGAGAATTACGTGCTAATCCAACAGTCACTGGTACACATTGTGGTGGTTTAATTGGTTTTAATTCATCAGGAACTATTATAACAAGTTTATTAGGAATATATAATTCTTTCAATATAGGAAAAATAACAAGTAAGACGTATGCAGGAGGAATATTGGGAATATCCCGAACCGAATTTCCTTTAAAAATAAATAATGTGTATAATGCTGGAAAAATAGAAGGAAAAAGTGGCAGTTATGGTATAGGAAATATTGTAGAAAATTCTCTAACATCTTCTAATAATTATTATGAAAATAGTGTAGAAGCAAGTAGTAAAAAAGACATTAATGCAACACCTAAGTCTATAGACCAAATGAAAACACAAGCATTTGTAGATGAATTAAATAATAATATTAAACCAATTAACCTTGAAGAAATAGATCCAATATTAAAAGATTATACTTTAGTTAATTGGAAATTAGGCTCTGATGGGTATCCAACTTTAGATTTTTAAATAATAAAAAAGAAAACTACTTTTTTTTCTTCTTAGTAGTTTTCTTTTTCTTATTGGTTTTCTTTCTTGGAGTATTTTTTTTCTTTGTTGCACTCTTATAACCATTATTTTTATTGGTAGCATTATTTTTCTTTTTTGGTTGCGTAGTTTTAGTTTTATTGTTATTAAGTTTATCTTTTTTAATTAACTCATCTTTCTTAACGGATTTTTTATTTGTTACTGGAGGAGTAGACTTTTTCTTAATTGTAGTTGGTTTCTTTTTAGAAATAGTAACAGTTTTCTTTTTCGCTGTAGTAGTTTTCTTAATTTCTTTTTTCGGTTTAGTAATTTCCAAAATAGGAGATTTAATTTTTTCTTTAACTTTTCTTTTATTATCAATTTTTTCTAAGTAATTACTAATAAAATAAAAGATGAGAAAAATTAAGGCAATTAAATAAACCCCTATTAAAATTATGAATACAAGATCTATTCCATCTAATCTTCCAAACATACAACCACCCACATATACATAATTATATTATATAAATTGTAAAATTAATAGTAATATTTACATATTTTAGGTAATTTTTCTAGTAAACAATTGTCGATATATGTCAAAGAGTGATATAATTAAATGAATAGTAAAGGAGGTAGATTATGAAAAAAATAATTAATTATATTTTTCTTTTTGTGCTATCTTTTTTATTAGTTAGTAATGTAAAGGCCGAAGAGTTTACTTATAGAGTAAAAATAGTAAATCCAATTCCTTTAAGGGAAGGGGCTGGAACCAATTATAAATCTATAGATAGTTTAGATTTATATGATTATTATGTTATGGTTAGTGATAAACTTTATGAAGATACCAATAATAAAGTAGGTTGTAGTAAAGGTTGGTATAATATTACTTATTATACAGGAGTAACTGGTTATGTTTGTGCTGATGATGTTGAAGTTATCGAGTCATACACTACAGATGATGCAACACCTACCAGTGAATGTGAAACTAAAATGAAAGAAGCCGGATTTCCTTCAAGTTATTGGGGTGGTTTATGTAAATTACAAGAAAGTCATCCTACTTGGAGTTTTCAAGCTATTGCCACTAATTTAGATTGGCCCACAGTAGTGGAAAAAGAAAGTGCATGTGGAAAAAATTATATTCAAACAAGTATTTATGATAAAACTTTTTTAGATACAACTTGTAAAGCAACATCGCCAGGAAATTATGTGGCCCCAAGTCAAAAAGGAGTTGCTTATTACATGGATCCTCGTAATTTCTTTAGTGAAAAATATATGTTTCAATTTTTAGATCAATCTTATGATGAAAAATTAAAAGATATGTATCCGGAAGCTGTTTTAGCTATAATTTCCCCAACTAATTTTTATAAATATCATAAAGATAATAACATTGTTGATTATATCGCTGGGATTACTAGTGCAAGTCCTATTGCTATGGCTAGTAAAATGCGTAATGAGCTTGGTAATGGTGATTCTTTAATTAATCTTTGGAGTGGTACTTATGAAGGATACGAAGATTATTACAACTTCTATAACTGGGGAGTAGGTGATGATTGTGTTAGAGACCATGGAACTACTTATTGTGGTTTAAATAAAGCTAAAGAGCTAAATTGGAAAGGATTAAAGACAGCGATTGAAGATGGTGCTGGTTCTATTGCTATTTCTTATATTCAAGCTGGTCAATATACTAATTATTTTCAAAAATTTAATGTTATGCCAACTGATACTTCGAAAAGATTTACTCATCAATATATGACAAACTTGCCTGGGGCAATGAGTGAATCTAAATTAAGTTTTAGTACGTATAAATCTAATGATCTTTTAGGTATAAATTTAATTTTTAAAATTCCGGTTTATAATAATATGAATGCTACGATTGTTAATAGTAGTAATGGCGCTGTGGAAAGCCAAGATAATGGCTTAGGTTCCCTTGATTTAGCAACTTTAATTATCTCAAGTGGCTATAGTTATACTTCTAATTATTTAACCAATGTTAAAGAAGAAAGTAGTGTGGAAAGTTTGAAAAATGCGATTGAAGCTGTTGGAGGTAGTGGTTCCGCAACTATATTAGATAAGAATGGTAATCCTGTTACCAGTGGTACTTTAGCAACTGGTTATAAAGTAACAGTCGCTAGTGCTAATGCCAAAGAAACATTAACAATTGTAGTTAAAGGTGATACTTCTGGTGATGGTAAAATTAATGCTTTAGATTTATTACAAGTTCAAAAAAGTATTCTTGGAACATATAAATTAAATGATGAGTATTCGCTTGCAGGTGATACTTCTGGCGATGGTAAAGTTAATGCCTTAGATTTATTACAAGTTCAAAAAAATATTTTAGGTACATATAAAATAAATGGATAAAAAGGAGTAATATATGAAAAAAATTAAATATTTATTAGTAAGTTTATTAACACTATTCTTACTACCAATTGCAGTTAATGCTGCCAGTGGGAAAATAGCAGTAAGTGGACCGAGTCAAGCAGTTGTGGGTAATACCATTACAGTTACTGTTAATCTAACAAGTAGTACCGGTATTGGTAGTTGGGAAATGGATTTAGATTATAATAAAAGTTATTTACAACTAACAAGTAGTACCGCGGAAAGTAAAGGGACAGCAATGGTTGGTTATGCTTCGGCTGATGCAGGAACTAAAAGTGTTAAATATACCTTTAAATTTAAAGTTTTAAAAACGGGTAGTACAGCAGTAACAGTACCTAGTTATGATGTTTATGCAGCGGATATGTCCTCAATGAGTATTACTCCATCGGGTAGAAATATTAAAATAATAACCCAACAAGAATTAGAGGCTAGTTATTCTAAAAATAATGATTTAAGTAGTTTAAGTGTGGATGGTTTTGAATTAACTCCGGCTTTTGCGAAAGATGTTTTAGATTATAATGTTATTGTTCCTGAAGATACAAAAGAAATAAATATTGTGGCGAAAGCTAGTGATAGTAAATCTTCTATTACTGGCGCCGGTACTCATGAAGTAACAAGTGGTAGTAATAGTTTTCCAGTTGTGGTAAAAGCCGAAAATGGTAGTGAAAAAACTTATAATGTTAATGTCGAAGTAAAGGACGCTAATCCTATTAATGTTGAAGTTAATGGTAAAAATTATACTGTTGTTAAAATAAGAGAATACCTTCCTAAAAAAGATGCCTTTAGTGATCATACTATTACAATAAATAATATGGAAATACCAGCTTATCAAAATGAAAATTTACATGTTGTTTTAGTAGGTCTTAAAGATGAAGCAGGAAATATATCTCTTTTCCGTTATGAAAATGAAAAATATACTATTTATCAAGAATTAGGTTTAAATAGAATAACTATTATGCCAATGGAAACTGATAAAACAGTTACTAATTATACAATCGAAGAAAGAAATATAAATGGTGTAAATACGAAAGTTTATAGTTTAAATAAAGATTCTCGTTTTGTTTTAATCTATGGTATGAATATTGAAACGGGAGAAGAAGGTTTTTATGAATATGATACTGAAACTGATACATTAATACTTTATAATGATGATTATATTAAAACTTTAGAAGAAAAAATAAATTTATATACTTATATTATAATTGGATTTTTAGCTATTATTGTAGTCATGTTTATTTTAGGTATTGTTCTTTTAAGAAAAAAGAAAAAAAGTAAACCTAAAAATACAGAAGAAGTTAAAGACAAAATGAAAAAGAAAAAGAAGAAAAAGGATGAATTTGATTTTTAACCTAGGAAATTGAAAACCTAGGTTTTTAATATATAGAAAAATGAAACCAAAAAAATTTGAGATTTAAAATTGTATATGTTAAAATATCTATATAATATTTAATTAAGGAGTTAACATATGGAAAAAGAAAGAAATTCCAATATAGAGTTGCTAAGAATTATTGCAATGATTTTGATTGTCGCACATCATTTTGCTATACATAGTGGGTTTAGTTTCCCTACTACAGGATTACCACTTAATAAGTTGTGGATTCAGCTAATCCGATTAGGTGGCAAAATTGGCGTAGATATATTTGTACTTATTTCTGGATATTTCTTAATAAAAGCAAAGAATATAAAAATTAGTAAAATATTAAAATTTTGGTTACAAGTATTTACGTATTCAATAATAATATATATTATTTTTGTATTGAGCGGGGTGACAATTTTTAACATTAAAGATTTTATTCATACCTGCTTTCCTATAACATATCAACATTGGTGGTTTGCAAGTACATATTTTGTTTTATATTTAATTTCTCCTTTTTTAAATAAATTATTTAATTCTCTTGATAAAAAAACATATCAAAAATTGATTATTTTAGGCATAGTTTGTTGGTGCATAATACCAACATTTACAAGTAGTTCTTTTCAAAGTAATAGTTTAATATGGTTTATATATTTATATGCTTTAGCAGGATATATTCGTATTTATTGGGATAAAATTAAAATTTCTGGTGGAAAATGTATTTGTTTGGCTATATTGATGACATTTTTAACATATTTATGGTGTGTGTGTTTTGACTTATTGGGCTTGAAATTTCCTACATTAACAAGATTTTGTTATATGTTTTATGAAATGCAAACATTACCAATAGTAATTATATCTTTATTTTGGCTTCTTGGTTGCTTAAATATTAATATAAAATATAATAAATTAATTAACTTATTAGGAGCAGCAACATTTGGAGTGTATTTAATTAGTGATGAAAGTTATATTAGACATTTTATTTGGATTGATTTATTTAAAAATGCTTCATTTTCTAATAGTATGTATTTAATACCCTATAGTTTAGCAGTAATTTTTGGAGTATATATAATATGTACAATTATTGAAATATTAAGAATTTATATTTTAGAAAAGCATTATATTAAAATAGTTGAAAAGATTTCTAATTATTTAAAAAAATTAATTGATAAGTTTTTTGCTTTAAAAATTTTTCAAAAATTATAAAGTAGGTTTTTATAAAACTAGTTTGAGAGATGCCTTATTAAATTTCTTTAATAAGGCATCTTTTGTATTTAATATAATTAGCATATTAATTTTTTCATTAAATTAAATTCCAAATTAAAATTATCAACTTTAGTTTTTAAATAATATTAATATTTAAATTTTAATAAAAATATGGTAATATTAAGTAGAGGTTAGGTATGGTAAAAAATAAGTATCAAAGATTAAATAAAGATGAACGAAAAGAAGCTCGTTTAAAATATTATGAAACGGAAATAGGGAAAGTAAATAAAGGAAGATTTACAAGATTACTATGGTTTGGTATATTATCTTTTATTTATAGTGGAGTATTAATAATAGATACAATTATTAATAAACATAGTCCGTGGAATTATTGTCTTGCCGGCGTAATGTTTATATTTGCTTTAGTTTTTCTAATTGGTCGAGAAAAAATAATTATCCGTAATGTCAATGAATATTTAATAAAGAAAAGTAAAAAATAAGAGAGAAGGTAAAAAATGAAAACTAGATTAATTAGTGCTTTAGTTGCAACAATAATTGCTGTTCCTTTAATTTATATGGGAAGTTATTATTTTTGTTTTGGGGTTGGGTTACTAGCAATATTAGGTTATAAAGAATTACTTGATTTAAGAAAATCTCATCAAGAATTACCAAAATTAATGATTGTTTTAGGCGTAGTTAGTTTAACTTTATTAATTATGGAAAACTTTTTAAGTCAAACAATTGATGTAGGTATTTCTTATGAAAGATTGATTCTTTGTACAATTTTATTAACTTTACCGACAGTATTTTATCAAGAAAAATATACAACTAAAGATGCTTTTTATTTATTAGGTATTACGATATTTTTAGGTATTACTTCTAATTTATTTATAATTGCGAGAAATAGAGGATTAAAATTATTTATCTATTTATTAAGTATTCCAATATTAACGGATACATTTGCTTATATATTTGGTAGTGCTTTTGGTAAAAATAAATTATGTCCGAGAATTAGCCCTAATAAAACATGGGAAGGTTCTTTTGCCGGATTCTTTGCTGGTACTTTTGGAGGCACAATTATTTATTCTTTGTTAGTAAGTTCTTTTTCTTGGAAAGTAGTTGTTTTAAGTGCGATACTTTCCACTATCGGCCAAGTTGGGGATTTATTTATGAGTAAGATAAAAAGAGAAAATGAAATTAAAGATTTTTCTAATATTATGCCAGGACATGGAGGAATACTTGATAGAATAGATAGTTTTATTTTCGTAATTTTAACATATTTTTTATTGATGTTATATTTATAGGAGGATAATATGTGGATTTTAACTTTACTATTATTAATATTTATTTTAGGAATCATAATTTTAGTTCATGAATTTGGTCATTTTATCTGGGCTAAAACTTTTGGTGTATATATTTATGAATTTTCTATTGGTATGGGGCCTGTTATTTATAGTCATACTGGAAAAGATAAAATAAAATATAATCTAAGAGCTATTCCTATCGGAGGATTTGTTTCCATGGCTGGGGAAGTTTATGAAGATGATAATGATGTCCCTAAGGAAAAGCTTTTATGTAATAAAAAATGGTACCAAAGATTAATTATTATGGTAGCAGGTGTTACAAATAACTTTATTTTAGCGATAGTTTTATTATTTGTTGGTTCCTTAATTTGGGGTGGTAATGCTTTAAAACCAGTTATTAGTGAAGCAGTTGAAGGTTATCCAATGTATGAGGCAGGAATTAAAGCGGGAGATACCATTGTAAAAATTAATGACCATAAAGTTAATTCTTGGGATGTTGCCCAAATAGTATTAAGCATGAAAAATGATAAAGAATACTATACATTTGAAATTAAACATGAAGATGGAGAAGTAGATACTTATAAAATAACACCTAAAACGGAAAAAAATCCTGATACAAATGAAGAAACTAAAGTATTTGGTTTAATGGTTTCCAAAGAAGGAAGAAAAAATGTTTGGGATAGTATTACATATTCCTTTGGTAAATTTGGTAGTTTAGTTAATTCCATGTGGTTAACAATAACTGGTTTATTTACGGGTAAGATATCACTTAATGCTTTATCTGGTCCAGTTGGTATTTATCAAGTTGTAGGAGATACTGTTAGTGCCGGTTTAGATTATGTTATTTATCTAATAGCCCTTTTGTCTATTAACGTAGGCTTTATCAATATCTTACCATTCCCAGCTTTTGATGGAGGACATGTATTATTCTTAATTATTGAAAAGATAAAGGGTAGTAAAGTAAATGCAAAAATAGAAAATATAGTTCATACAATAGGCTTTATCTTAATATTACTATTGATGATATATATAACTATTCAGGATATAATAAAATTCTTTTAAATAAAAAGTTCTCATTTTTGAGAACTTTTTATGTACATGGATTTTCATTAAATATTTCAGCTTCGTAAGTACCTAGTTTATATATTCCTTCTTCATCTCTTCCCCCGGGAGTATAAGTAATTTTTATTGTGTAACAATTCATTTCTTTATGTTCTAAAGGATCAACAATTTTGCCATCATCGCCAGGAAGAATTTTACCTTTATCAATTAATTCTTGAACTGTAACATATATTGGATCTTTATTTTCAAAACCATTACTATGAGCATAATCTTCAGCTTTAATTAAAATGTTTTCAATAACATTTTTCTTTTGCTGCTCTAGTATACCTTGTTGAGTGTTATTTATTGCAACAGCACTTATTGAAATAATTATGCTAAGTATCACAACTACTGCGAGTAACTCAGTTAAAGTAAACCCATTTTTTTTCATCTCTATCCCTCTTAATAAAAGATTAACACAAGAAAAAAATAAGTGCAAGAATTTTCATAAATTTTTAAATTTAATTTAAAAATTTATGAAAAAATGTACTAATATTTTGGTATTTATATAAAAAAGTTTTCCCTTGCTATATATATACATATATAGTATAATGGGAAAAGAAAAGGTATTTTAATAAAAATATATTTAAAGGAGTGAGTTTAAAGATGAAAAAAATTTGTTTAATTTTGGTTTTATTGTTAGTACCTATTTTTTTATCAGGATGCAAGAATGATGATACGATAGTAATTTATACTTCAATGGAAGAAGAAAGAAATCAAGCTTTAAAGGAACAAATTAAAGAAAAATTTCCAGATTTAGATATTGAAGTTCAATATATGAGCACTGGTAATAGTGCGGCTAAAATAAAAAATGAAGGCGAAAATATTGAAGCGGACATTATTTTAGACTTAGAAACAGCTCATATGGTGGATGTTGCTGATAAATTTGCAGATTTATCAAATATTGATGATGATATTTATTTAGATGGTGTTAACACCTCAAATAATTATTTTACATGGGTAAAATATACAATGAATCTAATTATTGATAAAAAATATTTTAAAGAACATAATTTAAAAGAACCCAAAACATATGAAGATTTATTGAAAAAAGAATATAAAAATTTAATAGCTATGCCAGATCCTAAATCTTCTGGAACAGGATATGCCTTTTATTTAAATGTTGTAAATATTATGGGTGAAAAAAAGGCAATTGAATATTTTAAAGATTTAAAAGAAAATGTTCGAGAATTTACTACTTCTGGTTCTGGTCCAACTAATCTTTTGAAACAAGGCGAAATTGCTATTGCCATGGGAATGACTGCCCAAGGAGTAGAAGCAATAAATGACGGATATGATTTTAAAATTGTTGAATTAGAAACAGGTTCTCCTTATAATACGACATCATTTGGTATTATAAAAGGTAAAGAAAATAAAGACCATGTAATAGAAGTTTTTGAATATTTAATGAATGACTTTGGAAAATTTGATAAAGAAAATTATATGCCAGATATTATTCTAAAAGATCAAAATAATAAAGTAAAAAATTATCCAGAAAATTTAAAAGATGCTGATATGAAGGGAATAGATAGTGTAGATACAAAAGAAAAATTAAACGAATTGTGGGATCAAGTTAATGGCTAATTTACTAGAAATAAATAATTTAATAAAAGTATATAATAAAAAAATTGTTTTAAACAACATTTCATTTACAGTAAAAGATGGAGAGTTTCTATCTATTTTAGGACCTTCTGGTTGTGGAAAAACAACTCTTTTAAAGATATTGATTGGAATTGAAAAGCCAACCAATGGAGCTATCATAAAAAAGGGAAAAAATATTGTAAATTTAGATGTTTCTAAAAGAGGAATGGGGATTGTTTTTCAAAACTATGCTCTTTTTCCTAATATGACAGTTTTGCAAAATGTTGCTTATGCTTTAAAAATAAAATTAAAAAATAAGAATAATGCTGAAAAAGCAGCTTTAGAAATGCTAAAAATGGTTAATATGGAAGAACATTTAAAAAAATATCCTCATGAACTTTCTGGCGGGCAAATGCAAAGGGTAGCTATTGCTAGAACTTTAGCTTTAAAACCTGATATTATTTTATTTGATGAACCAATGTCAGCATTGGATGCCGATAATAGATTGGTTTTAAGAAAAGAATTAAAAAAATTACAACAAAAATTACATACAACAATGATTTATATTACTCATGATCAAGAAGAAGCGTTTTCTTTATCAGATAGAGTAATGGTTATGAATGATGGGAACATTGAACAAATAGATATTCCTAATGTCATTTTTAATCATCCTAAAAATGATTATGTTCGCAATTTTGTTACTAATCATTTAATTGAAAAAGTTTCTTCTATTGAAAAATGTACAGGAATTGATTTATAATGAAAAAAAGTAGTACAGCATTAAAGTTTTTGATTTTTATATTTTTAATGGTATCAGTTGGATACCCTTTATTTATGATGCTTTCAAAAATAGATTGGTCAAATTTTGGATTGTTGGTAGCATCGAATACTTTTAAAACTTCTTTAATTAATTCTTTATTTATAACAGGAATTTCTACTGCCTTATCAGTTTTAATTGCTTATGTTATTGCTTATACAGTAAACAGGACTAATTGTAAGCATCATTCATTTCTTAAAGTATTGATAACATTACCGATGTTGATTCCTTCAATATCTATAGGACTTGGATTAATTAACTTATTTGGAACTAATGGAATTATTTCATGTAATTTAAATTTTGATATAATTGGAAGCATAGGAATTATTCTAGGATCTATTCTTTATTCATTTCCAGTTGCTTTTTTAATGTTGGATGATGGTTTTAATTATATTGATAATAATATGTATGATAATGCTAAAGTTTTAGGATTAAGTAAATGGCAAACATTTAAAAAAGTAACTTTTGTGTATTTAAAGAAACCTATTTTTTCTTCAATATTTGCCGTTTTTACAATGATATTTACTGATTATGGTGTTCCTTTAGCAGTTGGGGGAAAATTTATTACTTTACCAGTATTTTTGTATAAAGAAGTAATTGGTTTACTTGATTTTTCAAAAGGTACAATGATAGGTTTATTTTTACTTATACCAGCAATAATTTCCTTTTTGTTTGACACTTTTACTAAGGATTATGCTAGTGGTGAATTTGAAAAGAAAAAATATTTAGATAAGAAAAGTACTTTAAAAGATATAATATTAAAAACTATAATGTATTTAGTAATAACATTTATATTTATTATTCTTGGTTCTTTTGTTTATTATGCTTTTATAAATAATCCAGTATTAGATCCTTCATTTAGTTTTAAACATTTAAATTATGTTGTTAATAATAATATTGGAAAATATATTTTTAATTCTTTGTTTATTGCTATTTCTGTTTCTATTTTAGGTACATGCATTGCTTATTTAGCGGCATATATTACTGCTAGAGTAAAAGGAAAAGCAGCAAGAATAATTCATATTTTAACATTAATTTCTTTAGCAATTCCAGGAATAGTATTAGGTTTATCTTATACAATAAGTTTTAATCAAACATTTATTTATAATACTTTTGTTATTTTAATAATGGTGAATATTGTCCATTTTATTGCTTCCCCATATTTGCTTGCGTATAATGCTTTACAAAAAATAAATCCTAATTATGAAGTTGTAGCTAAAACATGTAAAGTATCTCGTTTTAGAATTTTAAAAGATGTTATTATTCCTTGTAGTAAACAAACTATTAGGGAAATGTTTGCATATTTTTTTGTTAATGCGATGATAACCATTTCAGCAGTTACTTTCTTGTTTAATACTCGAACTATGCCATTATCACTTTTGATTAATAATTATGAAGGAAATTTAATGTTAGGTGAGGCTGCAATTATTTCAATAATAATTTTAATATTTAACATAGTAGTTAAAGGAACTATGTATGTACTTAATAAGTATGAAGAAAAGAAGAGGTTAAATTATGAAACTATCTAAATTACAATTTGATATATTAATGAATATTGAAGCTAACAAAAATAAAGAATATTCTTTAAAAGAAATATTAAAAGATGTTAATTATTCTTTAGAATCAATAGTCGAAACCATAAGTGAATTATTAAAATTAAATTATATTGATAAGAAAAGTAAAATAACGGAACTAGGGTTGAAGGCTTTAGAACCATATCGAGTAAAAAGAGCCATCTTTTTAGCAGCTGGATTTGGTTCGCGCATGGTACCTATTACACTTAGTACCCCAAAACCATTAGTTTTTGTTCATGGTAAAAGAATAATTGAAACTTTGCTTGATGCTGTTGTGGATGCTGGTATTGAAGAAATATATATTGTTCGTGGTTATTTAGGGGAACAGTTTGATGTTTTATTACAAAAATATCCTAACATAAAATTTATTGAAAATAAGGCTTATAATGAAGCAAATAATATATCTTCGGCTTTATTGGTAAAAGATTTGTTACAAAATGCATATGTATTAGAATCTGATTTGGTATTATCTAATCCAAAAATAATTCGTAAGTATGAATATTCAAGTAATTTTTTAGGATTTTATGTTGAAAAAAGTGATGATTGGTGCATGGAAGTAAGTGATGGCATTATTACTAGTGAAAAACAAGGTGGTTGTAAATGTTATCAAATGATAGGTATATCTTATTATGATAAAGCAGATGGTCAAAATTTAGCTAAGGATATTGAAGAGGTATTTAACATGCCAGGTGGTAAAGAAAAATATTGGGAACAGGTTCAACTTGATGTTAAAAAGGCTAATTATAAAATTGTCTTAAGAGAATGTTCCCCAAAAGATATAATTGAAATTGATACATTTAATGAATTAAAGGCAATAGATGAAAGTTATTGCGAAGAAAAACGGAGGAGTTTATGAAAAAATTATTAAGTAGTTATATTTTATGTTTTGCTTTTTGTTTTATGTTGTTTATTTATGAACCAATTCTTATGTATGCTACTAATATGAATGATTTTTGGTTTGATTTAGGAATAATGATAGTTCCTGTAATAAAAATATTTTTAATATTTTTAATATTTACCATTTTGATGGTAAGCATATTGTATTTCTTTAATAAATTACTAAGTAAAACTAAATTTAAGATATTTAAAGATTATAAAATATTTAATATTATTATTTTAATAGGCTTTATATTATTTTTTGTAACATATATTCAAGGAAATTACTTAATAGGCAATTTGCCTCCTTTAGATGGTTCTGAAATTAATTGGGGAATATATACAACAGATAATTTAATTACAGCAGGAATATTATTAATTTTTATTGCTTTAAGTATATTTTTATGTTATAAAATAAAAATTAATAATACTATAAAATATGCTTCTTATCTATCAATAGCAGTAGTATTTATGTTAAGTATTTCATTAATATCAACATTAATTTCTAATAATGCTTTTGCCCCTAAAACAGAAGGTGTAATTTTTTCTGATAGAAATATAAATAATGTATCAGAAAATCAAAATTTTTATATATTTTTACTTGATGCAGTTAATTCACAAACTTTTTATGAAGCATGGCAAAAAAATCAAAAATATAAAGATTTATTTGAAAACTTTACATATTATTCTGATGCATTAAGTTTATATGGTTATACACGGGATACTATACCATTTTTATTATCAGGCAAAGTAAATAGAAATGAAAATGAATTTAGTAAATATTCTAGTGATGCCCTTAATTCATCTATGCTATTTGAAAAATTAAAAGAAAATAATTATGATATAAACATATATGATATTGATTTAATATGGAATGGTAAAAAAAAATATAAATTGGATAATATTATAAATATTACTGATACAAAGATCAATTTATTTAGCTTTTTTAAACAAGAAATAAAATATATAATTTTTAAATATGCTCCATATCCTTTAAAAAAATATAGTAGAATAATTCATCTGGATTTTAATTTATGCACTGAAAAATTTAATTGGACTATGGATGCTCAAACCCAAATAATTAAAAAAAATCCATCAATGAATAAATTAAAAAGTAATCAGTTTCAATTTATTCATACAGAAGGGGCTCATGTGCCATTTAATCTTGATGAAAATATGCAAAGACTTGATGATAATGGAACTTATGAACAAAAAATAAAAGCTAATTTTATATATATAAAAGCTTTTTTAGATAGATTAAAAGAAAATGGTACATATGATAATTCAATAATAATAATATTAGCAGACCACGGTGTTAACAATGATAAAGGTGAATTGTTATCTAGATATAATCCAATATTATTTATTAAAGGTATAAATGAAAAGCATGAAATGATTAATTCAACATTGCCAGTTTCATTTTTAGATTTACCTAATGCTTATAATGAACTTTTAGAGGGAAAAAAGAGTACGGAATTGTTTAAAAATGTAAAAGAAAATAGAACAAGAAAAATTTTGTTTTATGAATATTCTAAAGAAAATCATATGATAGAATATGAAACCAATGGAAAATCGTGTGAAGTTGACAAATTCAAAAAAACAGGAAATGTATATGATAGATAGGTGAGATTATGTTTAGTGATTTTTTAGGATTGATAATGCGTTTATGCTATAATTTATTTAATAATTATGGTATTGCGATTTTATTATTTACTTTAATAAGTAAATTTATTCTTTTACCTTTGTCTATATGGGTTCAAAAAAATTCAATTAAAATGGTTAAAATGCAACCAAAAATAAATCAAATAAAAATTGATTATTTTGGTGATAAAGATAAAATAGCTGATGAAGAATCAAAATTATATAAAGAAGAAAAATATAATGCTTTTTTATCTCTAATTCCTTTAGCTGTACAAATAATTTTGCTTTTAGGATTAGTTAAAGTTATTAACCATCCCTTGACATATATTTTACAATTACCTGATGATACAACATCTGCAATAGTTGATATAGCAGTTTCTAAAAATAATTTAGACGAAGAATCCTCATCTTTGGAAATTGCTGCAGTAAAAGATATAAAAAATGATAAATATTTAAATGAATATCAAGTTGCTGCTAATGGAGAAGAAATAATTAATCAAGTTAAAGATTTAAATTTAACGTTTTTAGGTTTTGACTTAAGTTTAGTAGCTGTAAGTGAGTTAGGAATTGCTTTATTGGTTCCTCTTCTTGCGGGACTTAGTGCTTTGATTTTGTGTATTGCTCAAAATAAAATAAATGTTTTGCAAGCAGAACAATCAAATTGGAATAAATATGGAATGTTAGCTTTTTCTGTAGGATTATCATTATATTTAGGTAGTTTTGTACCTGCTGGTGTAGCTTTATATTGGATTTTTAGTAATTTATTTGCCATAATCCAACAATGGTTATTAAATATCTTTATAAGTCCTAAAAAATATATTGATTATGAAACTTTAGAAAAAACAAGTAAAGAATTACGTGAATTAAATTCAATTAGTAAAAAACATAAACTTACACGGATTGAAAAAGCTAAAGCTAGAGCTGATTATAAAAGATTTTTTAAAGTTGTTAACAAACATCTAGTATTTTATTCTGAAAGTAATGGTTTTTATAAATATTATAGAGGTGTAATAGAATATATCTTAGATAATACAAATTTAACAATTCATTATATTACTAGTGATTATAATGATAAAATCTTTGAATTAGAAAAAGAAAATTCTCAAATAAAGGCTTATTTTATTGATGAAAAAAGATTAATAACTTTAATGATGAAAATGGATGCTGATGTAGTTGTAATGACTATGCCGGATTTAGATACTTATCATATTAAAAGAAGTTATTTACGAAAAGATATTGAATATGTTTATATTCCTCATGGAATGGATAGTAATAATTTAACATTAAGAACAAAGGCTTTGAATGCTTTTGACACAGTATTTGCTTCTGGTAAACATCAATATGATGAAACAATAGCTATATTTAAAATGTATAATTTAGAAAATCGTAAAGTTATAAAATGGGGATACACTTTATTAGATGAAATGATAAAAGATTATCAAAAAAATAAAAAAGTAAATAAAATTCAAAAGATTTTAATTGCCCCATCATGGCAAAAAGATAATATTATTGATTCATGTCTTGAAGAAATTTTAAATTCTCTTAAAGGTAAAAAATATGATGTTATAGTAAGACCTCATCCTCAACAAGTAAGAATGATGAAAGAAAAGTTTACGATGTTAGAAGAAAAATATAAAAATGCTAAAAATATTACAATTCAAACTGATTTTTCGAGCAGTGATACAGTCTTTAATGCGGATATCGTAATTACTGATTGGTCTAGTATTGCTTTTGAGTATGCTTTTACAACTAAAAAACCAGTAGTATTTATAGATACACCAATGAAAATAATGAATCCTGAATATAAAAAAATACCAATTGAACCATTTAATATTTGGGCTAGGGAAGAAGTAGGAGAAATAGTTTCTTTAGAAGATGTTAAAAATATAGATCAAGTAATTGATAAAGTATTAAAAAATTATCAAAAATATCAAAAAAGAATTGAAAAATTAACAAATGATTATGTTTATAATTTAGGAAAAAGTGATAAAATAGGAGGAGAATATATTATAGGAGCAATTCAAGAAAAAATAAAAGAAAGGAAGGAAAGAAAAAATGAAAAATAAAATTTTAATGTTATGTTCTTATGGATTGTTTGGAATAGGAGTTGTTTTTGCAGGTTGTATGAATGTAAGGGCTTATATTGACCCATCTGTAATGACTTATGCTATTCAAGCAGTGGCTGGGGTTGCAATTGCTATTGGAGCGGTATTAGGAATTTACATAAGAAAGGCTCGAAAAAAAATAAATCAAAAATTAGGAATTGATGAAAATCGCAACAAAGAAGTAGAAAAAGATGAAGTAATAGTAAAGAATAAAAAAGAATCAAATAAAAAATAAAAACACTTATTTAAACCTAGTTGAATTTCTATTTTCAACAGGTTTTTTCATAATAAATATTTGAAATATGGTAAAATAATTTATATAAAATGGAGGAGTTTATGAAAAAGTTATTACGTAGTTATTTTTTATACTTTGTATTTTGTTTTATGTTATTTATTTATGAACCAATAATAATGTACGCTACTAATATTGATGATTTTTGGTTTGATTTAGGTACAATGATAGTGCCTGTAATAAAAATATTTTTAATATTTTTATTACTAACTATTTTAATGGTAAGTGTATTATATTTTATTAATAAATTATTAAGTAAAACTAAATTTAAGATATTTAAAAATTATAAATTATTTGAAATTATTATTTTAATAGGGTTTGTATTATTTTTTGTAACCTATATTCAAGGAAATTACTTAATAGGTAATTTGCCACCTTTAGATGGTTCTTCATATGCTGAAAATAAATATATAGTAGAAAATATTATAACATTAAGTATATTATTAATTATTTCATTAATTGTTATAATATCTTGTAAAAAAATTAATATAGAAAAAACTATAAAATATACTACTTATATATCATTGGCAATATTAGTTATGTTATCTATTTCATTACTTACAACCTTAATCTCTAATAAAGCTTTTATAACTAAAGATGGAACTATGTTTTCTACAGAAAATATAAATGATGTCTCATTAAATAAAAATTTTTATATATATGTTTTGGATACAATAGATTCTAGAGAATTTTATGAAACTTTAAATGAAAATATGGAATATAAGGATTTATTTAATGATTTTACATATTATCCAGATACTTTAAGTACCTATGCATATACTCGTGATTCAATACCTCAAATATTAACTGGTGAAGTTAATGATAATGAAAAAAATATATCAGATTATTCTACTGATGCTTTGAACAATTCTCCCTTGTTTGAAAAATTACAGAATCAACAATATGATATGAACATTTATGATTTAGATTTAATTTGGAACGGCCAAAAGAAATATGAAATAAAAAATGTAATTTTAAGAAAAAATTCTAAAATTAATTTATTTAGTTTTTTTAAACAAGAATTAAAGTATGTGTTATTTAAGTATGTTCCATATGGATTAAAAAAGTATAGTCGAGTGGAAAGTATTGATTTTAATTTATGTACTGAAAAATTTTTATGGGGAAGTGATATTGCTTATAATAATATGATTAATAATCCTAAAATGAATATACTAGATAATAATCAATTTCAATTTATCCATATTGAAGGTGCTCATCCTCCATTTGATTTAGATAGAAATTTAAATAGAATTGATAATGGAACTTTTAAAGAAAAAATATTGGCTAATATTAATGTTCTTTCAACATTTATTAATAGATTAAAAAGTAATGGCGTATATGATAATTCTGCAATTATTATTTTAGCTGACCATGGATATAGTGATGTTACAAATTTAGGAAGACATAATCCAATTTTATTTATAAAAGGCATAAATGAAAATCATGAGATGAAAATTTCAAATTTACCAATTAGTTATGAAGATTTAATGGAAGCTTATTTAGAATTGCTTGATGGTAAACAAAGTACAGAATTATTTAATAATATTAGTAAAAATAGAACAAGAAATTTTATTTGGTACAATTTTAATAAAGAAGATTACATGGTTGAATATGAAACTAATGGAAAAGCATGGGAAATCGATAAATTTAAAAAAACGGGGAAAATTTTTGAACGATAAATTTAATACAATAAATAAGGAATGGTAATAAAAATGAAAAATATGAAATTACTCCATTTAAACCTGAATGGATAAAGAGTAATAAAAAAGTAACTGATAAGTTTTTTTGAAATATTTATGTTTTATGTTGTTAATACGCCATGTACTAATATTAGTGCAAGTTCTATTAATTTAAAAGATGGAATTTCAAATAATGGTAAAGGTAAGTTTAAATAGTTATTTTTTAATGTAGCTAATTTAGTAAGAAATGAGACATTTTTTGCAACCAAAAAATTTGACCAAATAAAAGAAACTTGTGAAAAAGCTAAATTAAAAAATAATTTTCATTGTAAAAGAAACATTGAAAAAGTTTTAATATATGTTGGAAATAATAATGAAAATAATAAGGATATTAATGATCCTATATATGTTTAGAAGATTCAAAGAAAAATAAAGATGGTTGTTATGTTACTGCTAGAATGATTTTAAAACAGTCAACATTAAAATCAGCCCAAATAGTAAAAAAACAATGAAATATAGATATTCTTTAACTTATTCACATAATTCTGATAAAAATCCTTTTATTAAAGCAAATTATAGGGTATAATAATTATAAATATAGGAGTTATATTATGAGTATGGAAGTTAATGGTTTTAATGTTTGGAATATAGTTCTAGTTACTTTTGTAACAAGCTTATTGTTAACTATTATGGTAAAAAAAATAGCAATACATATAAATGCGATGGATATTCCTAATGAAAGGAAAGTTCATAAAGTACCTATTCCACGTTTAGGTGGGTTAGCTGTTTTTGTTTCATTTTTATTAGGATATATGCTTTATGCTCCGGTCTCAACACAAATGATTAGTGTACTTATTGGCGGTTTTGTTATAATTCTTACTGGTATAGTTGATGATATTAATTCAATACCAGCTCGGTATAAGTTTTTATTTCAAATAATTGCTGCTTTAATTGTGGTTTTATATGGAAAATTATATTTTAATGATTTAACAATTTTAGGATTTACTTTAACATTTCCAAAATGGGTTAATATGACTTTATCAGTTTTTTTCATTGTTGCTATCGTAAATGCAATTAATTTAATAGATGGATTAGATGGGTTATCGTCTGGTATAAGTTCTATTTATTTTTTAACAATTGCTATTATTGGATTTGCTCGTAATACTTTAGGCGGTTTAGATGTAATTTTATCTCTTATTATGCTTGGTAGCACTTTAGGTTTCTTATTTCATAATTTTCCGCCGGCCAAAATATTTATTGGTGATACGGGTAGTATGTTTTTAGGTTTTATGATTTCAGTTATTGCTTTATTAGGATACAAAGTTACGACGATAACATCAATTATAATTCCATTAATAATATTATTTATTCCCATTTTTGATACATTTTTTGCTATTATTAGAAGATTACTAAAACATGAATCAATTGGGCATCCTGATAAAGAACATTTTCACCATCAATTATTACGATTGACTTCATCTCCAACTAAGACTGTATTGTTGATTTATCTTATAAATAGTTTATTTTCCATAGTATCAATACTTTATGTTTTAGGAGATAATCAACAAGCAATTGCAATGTATGTAATTTTAATGATTTTTTTCTTATATTTAGTTTTAAAAACTAATATATTATATGAACATAAGAAGAAAGAACAAAAAAAGAAAAAAGTAAAACTATGAGGTAAAAATGTCTAAATATTCATTTATTAATTTAATTGCACAAGTATCAATGTTTGTCGTTAATCTATGTATTAGCTTTTTTCTTGTACCTTATTTGACTGAAACGATTGGTGTTGAAGCATATGGTTTTGTAGGATTAGCAAATGATTTTATTGGTTATGCTCAACTTATAACTGTAGCATTAAATTCTATGGCTTCGCGATTTATTACTATTAGACTAAAAGAAAATAATATTGAAGATGCTAATAAATTTTATAGTTCAGTAATTATAGCTAATATTATTCTCTCAGTCATTTTAGCAATCTTTGGGGTTATTTTTATCATTTTTATGCAATATTTAATAGATATTCCAAGTCATTTATTATTAGATGTTAAGCTTTTATTTGTTTTCATTTTTGCTAATTTTATTGTTAGCATTATTACTTCAACTTTTGCTGTAGCAACATTTTGTACTAATAAATTATATTTAACAAGTATTAAAACTATTATTTCTCAAATAATTAGAGCAGTTTTATTATTAGTTTTATTTTTCTTATTTAAGCCAGCAGCATATTACATTGGAATCGCAACATTAATTTGCACGATTTATTTAGGATATTGTAATTATAGATATAGTAAAGTATTAACTCCTGAATTAGAAATATCACGTAAATATTTTAATATTAAATATGTTAAAACATTAATATCCTCAGGTATCTGGAATTCTTTTTCTAGATTAAGTTCCATTTTATCTAATGGTTTAGATTTACTTATTTCAAATATTTTTATAGGTAGTGTGGGAATGGGAATAATATCTTGTAGTAAAACATTGCCTACTACTATCTTAAATTTATTTGGCCAGATAGCCAATATTTTTGCTCCCGAATTAACTATAAGTTATGCTAAAAAGGATTATCAAAAATTAAAAGAACAATTATTATTTGCAATTAAGTTTTTAGGTTTATTATCAGCAGTTCCTATTATTATTTTATTTGCTTATGGTAAAGAATTTTTTACTTTATGGGTACCTTCACAAGATGCTAGTTTATTATATATACTATCTTGTGCTAGTGTTCTTGGAATGTGTTTTAGTTTACAGTTAGAACCTTTATGGAATATTTTTACAGTTACAAATAAAGTTAAAAATTCCTCTTTATTTTTGTTTATGAATGCTATAGTTACAATAATTGTTGTTTTTATTTTTTTAAATGTATTTAAAACTCCTATCGCTCGAATGTTGATAATTGTTGCTACTAGTACAATTGTAAGCGTTATTAGATCTTTAACTTTTTTGCCAATCTATGGCGCCAAATGTGTTAATTTAAAAGGAACGACTTTTTATCCTGCGATTGTTAAAAATTTAATTGTAATTATTGTTGGAACTATCATATCTATATTATTTAAGAAAATTTTTGCAATTAATAATTGGATGAAATTAATTATTGCTGCGATTATATCTACATGTATTTCAATAACTTTAAGTTTGTTTATTGGAAATAGTAAAGAAGACAGAATTAATTTAAAAAATACATTATTAAATATAGTTAAAAGAAATGGAGTAAATGAGTCATGAAATTAAAAAAATTCATTAGTAAATTGTTGAGTAGTATAATACCTATTGATAAAAATACTATATCTTTTGAAAGTTTAAATGATTTAGATTGCAATTCTGGAGCATTATATGATTACTTATTAGAACATAAATTAAATGATTCTTATAAAATTATTTGGCAAATGAAAGATATGAGTAATGTACCTAAAGAAAAAATAAAAAATGTTAGTTTTATGCCATTAGAGAATAAAAGTATTAAGGATAAGTTAAAAATTAGAAGAGCAAAATTTTTAATTTGGGATAATGTTCCCATTGAAAAAACTAACTCTAAACAAATATCAATATACTTGTCTCATGGGTCTCCAGTGATAAAAAATGTTAAGGGGATTTTAAATGTACCTAAGAATACTGATTATGTTGTACTTTCAAGTCATAATATAGTTGATACTATGAAATATCAATTTTCAATACCAGATGAAACAAAAATTATTTTTTCTGGCTATCCTCGTAATGATTATTTATTAAAACCAAACAATGAATTAAAAAAGGTTACAAAACAAAAATATAAAAAAGTAATTGTTTGGATGCCAACTTTTCGTAAAGCCAAAAATTCTGAAAGAAATGATTCTACTAGTACATTTAAATTTGGAATTCCTATTATCAAAGAAGAAAGTGAATTTGAAAAGCTAAATGAATTATTAAAAGAAAAAAATATGCTTTTAATTATTAAGATTCATGGTGGTCAAGATTTAAAAGTTGTTAAAATAAAAGAAAAAAGTAACATTAAACTTATAACCAGCGATATAGAAAAAAAGAAAAATATTCATTTATATAAATTACTGGCTAATATTGATTGTTTAATTACAGATTATTCAACGATATCATTTGACTTTTTATTAACGAATAAACCTATTGGTTATACTATTGATGATATAGATGACTATAAAATAGGTTTTGCATATCCTGATATTTTTAAAATGATGCCAGGAATGAAGATAAAAAATTATAAGGAATTGTTAAAATTTTTCAGCAATATTGCTAGTAATAAAGATGGTTTTAAACAAAAAAGGAAAAAAGTATTGAATGAAATAAATGAATTTAAAGATGATAAAAATCGTGAAAGAATAATAGAAAAAATAAAGGAGTTAACATGAAAAAACAACAAATTCCCAAAATTATTCATTATTGTTGGTTTGGTAAAGGGCCAAAACCTGAACTTGCTCTAAAATGTATTGAATCTTGGAAAAAATATTGCCCAGATTATGAAATTAAAGAGTGGAATGAAGATAACTTTGATTTAAATTATAATGCTTATGTGAAGGAAGCTTATGAAAATAAAAAATGGGCTTTTGTCACTGATGTAGTACGATTATATGCCTTAGTTAATTATGGTGGCGTATATATGGATACTGATGTGGAAGTAATTAAGCCATTAGATGAGTTTTTAACACTTTCCGGCATGTCTGGATTCGAATCGGTAGATCGAATCCAGACATGCCTAATGGCCTGTCGGGATGGCCATGCGTTTTTTAAAAAATTATTAGATGATTATGATAATCGTCATTTTGTAAAAGAAGATGGCTCTTTAGATTTGACTACAAATGTTGAAGCTATTACTAATTTTTGTTTAAAACATGGATTAGTTTTAAATAATCAAAAGCAAACAATTGAAGGCTTTACTTTATTTCCAAGTGAGTATTTTTGCCCTAAAGATTATGAAACTGGAGAAATTAATATTACGGAAAATACATATACAATTCATCATTTTAATGCCTCTTGGCATGATAAATATGAAAGGGCTTTAACTGAAAAAAAACGGGAATTTATAAAAAGATATGGTGAAGAAAAAGGAAATGAAAAATATCGCAGATATTATCTAAAAAGAAAATATTTTATAATGTTTAAGCGAGTTATAAAAAATCCAAAATTGATAAAAAACAAATTAAATAAACTAAAAAAATCTCATAGTAAGGAGAAGTAATGAAAATAGAAATAAATAATGTATTAAAAGTAAAAAATAATGGTATAAGGGAATTATATGATATATTAAAAGAAAATGATGCAAATGGAAAATTTTTATTTGTTACAGAGCCAAATTTAGATAAATTATATGGAGATGAAGTTAAAAAACAATTACAAGAATTAGGAGATTTTGAACTTGAATATATTGATGAAAGTTCCATTAAAAAAGCGATGGATTTGGCATCAAAATTAATTGAAGAAGAAATTGATTATGCAATTGGTTTAGGTGGTGGGAAAATACTAGATGTTTGTAAATATGCTTCATACATTGCTAAAAAATGTTTTGTATCATTACCTACAACTTTGGCAAATGATGGTATTGCATCACCTATAGCAGTGTTAAAAATGGCTAATGGTAAAGTCAAAAGTTTGCAATGTGAAATGGCAAAAATAATAATAATTGATACTACAATTATGCTTGATTGTCCAAGTGAACTTATTAAAGCAGGAATAGGTGACACATTAGCAAATTATATGGCTTTACTTGATTGGAAGTTTGCTTGTGATAATGGTAAGGATAAAATGAATGATTTTGCCTATATGTTATCTCAAGAATCATATGAATCTCTTTTAAATGCAAAATCAGAAAAATTTGATGAAAAATTTATTAAAGTATTAGCAAATTCTATTATTTTATCGGGATTAGCAATGCAATTTACTGGTAGCAGTCGTCCTGTTAGTGGATCTGAACATTTATTTTCTCATGCTTTGGATTATTATGGTAAAACACCAAATTTACATGGATTACAGGTTGCTTTAGGTACCATTGCTATGTTAAAATTAATAGGAGAGGATTATCATTTAATATTGAATTTCTTTAAAAAATATGATGTAAATATTAATCCTCAAAGATTGAATATAAGTAAAGATGATTTTGTTTTATGTATGCAAAAAGCTGTAACTATGCGAAAAAGATATACATATTTGAATGAAATTAATTTTACTCAAACGCAATTAGAAAAAATATATGATGAATTATTGGAGGAATTATAATGAAAGCATTAATTTTAGCAGCAGGTTTAGGGTCTAGACTTGCACCAATTACTAACGATAGACCAAAATCAATGGTTCCCGTTAATGGAAAACCAATATTATTAAAACAAATTGAAAATTTAACTTCTAATGGAGTAGATGATATCACTATTGTAACGGGATATAAAGCTGAAGTTATTAAAGAAGTAGTATCTTCAAAATATCCAAATATTAAAATAATTGAAAGTGAAGATTATGCTAATACAAATAATATGTATTCAGCATATTTAGCCAAAGATTTATTAGTAAATAGTGATTTTTTATTAATGAATGCAGATGTGTATTATGATGCTAGCATTATTACTGAATTATTGAATTCTAAATATAAGAATGCTATTGTAACTGATATTGGTTCTTACAATGAAGAATCAATGAAGGTAATTGAAAAAAATAGTAGAATTGTTGCGATATCTAAACAAATTAGTAAGGAAGATGCATTAGGTAACTCAATTGATGTATACAAATTTGATTCAAAGGGAGGACAAGCATTTTTTAATAAAGCCAAAGAATATATCGAAGATAAAAAAGAACTTAAATTATGGAGTGAAGTAGCATTAAACGATATTTTGGATGATGTTGAGTTTGTTGCTTGCCCATTAAAAGGACGCTGGGTTGAAATAGATAATCATGATGATTTAGCCCTAGCTTCTAATATTTTTAAGGATTAATATGAATTATAATTTAACAAAAGAGGACATTAATAATTTAAAAAATAAAAAATTATTTCTTTTTGATATGGATGGAACAATTTATAATGATGATAAATTGTTTTTTGGCGTTAAAGAATTGATGGAAAATATTAAAAAAAGCGGAGGAAGATATGTTTTTTTAACAAATAATTCTTCTAAATCTGTGCAAGTTTACATTGATAAACTAACTAAAATGGGGATAGAAGTTACAGAAGATAATTTTTTTACTTCAACTCAAGCCACTATTCTATATTTAAGAAAAAATTGTTATTATCAAAATGAATTAATATATGCGTTAGGTACTGATGCTTTTAAAGAAGAATTAAAAAAACAAAATTTAAATATTACTGATAAATTAGTGGATGATATAAAGATTTTGCTTGTTGGTTATGATACGGAGCTTAATTATCAAAAACTAATTGATGCTTCAAATATTTTAACTAAAGATGTATTATATATTGCCACAAATCCTGATTTAGTTTGTCCAACTTCATTTGGTTTTGTACCAGATTGTGGTTCAATTTGTTATATGTTATATAATGCTTCTAAAAAAGAACCTATTTATATTGGCAAACCAAAACCAGAAATGATAAAAACTGTTTTACAAAAATTTAATTTACATGAAGATGATGCAATTTTGATTGGCGATCGTTTATATACTGATATTGCATCAGGTTTAAACGCAAATGTGGATACGGTATGTGTCTTAACTGGTGAAGCTACTTTAGATGATTTAAAGGTTACTGAATTTAAACCTAAGTATATTTTAGATAATGTTAATTGTTTAAATGAAATTTTTAAATAATTGAGAGGAGACTAAAAATGAAATTTAGTTTAATTGTTCCAGTATATAATGTTGAAAAATATGTTTTAAACTGTTTACAAAGTATTGATAGCCAAACTTATCAAAATTATGAAGTTATTATCGTAAATGATGGTTCAATGGATAATTCTGATGCTATTATAAAAAATTTTATTAAGGATAAGAAAAATTTTAAATATTATAAGAAAAAAAATGGTGGCTTATCAGATGCACGTAATTATGGTTTAAAATATGTTATAGGAGACTATTTAATTTTCATTGATAGTGATGATACAATAAATAAAGATTTATTAGAAAATTTAAATAATAAATTAAAAGAAGATAAAGTTGATGTAGTTCGCTTTGGTTTAAATATAGTTAATGAAAAGGAACAAACTTTAAGAATAATTAATAATGCAAAGGAATCAATTGACAAATATAAAACTTTAAAATCAATAGTAAATACTGGGATGATTGAAGCTGCATGGTTATATTGTTATAACTACAAATTTTGGAATAAAAATAATTTTAAGTATACATATGGTACTATTCATGAAGATTATGGTTTAACTCTTATCGTATTAAGTAAATGTAAGAAAATTTCTTGTATAGATTATAAGGGATATAATTATATTGTACGTGATAATAGTATAATGACCCAAACAACTGAAGAAAAATTGTATAAAAGAACAATGGATTTTAAATATCATTTTGAAAATCATCGTAAGTTAATTAAACCTAATTGTAGAGAAAATAGAATTTTATTAGGTTATTCTGCAGAAGCATTAATTAATAAAAGTCAAGAATTAAAAGATGAAAATTTAAATGAAATGCTAAAATATTTAAAAGAACAAAAAGTTGTTGATCAAATATATGCATATAGTTTTCACAAATTATTAAAAAAAATATATTTAAAAATATTTTTAAAACAATATTTATTAAAAATTAGTAATAATTTTTATGAAAGATTAAAGGGGGGAAAATAATGATTAAAGTAAGTGTTATAATTCCATGTTTTAATGGTGAAGAATATATTAAAAACACATTAAAAATGGTATTTGATGATTCTTTAAAAGAAAAAGAAGTTATTGTTGTAAATGATGGTAGTGTTGATAATTCATTAAAAATTTTAATGGAAGAAAAGAAAAAATATAAAAATTTAGTGGTAATAAATCAAAGAAATAGTGGTCAAGGTGTAGCGCGAAATAAGGCTTTGGCAAAAGCTAAAGGTGAATATATATTTTTCTTAGATATTGATGATGCAATTGCAAAAAATGCTATAAATACTATGTATAATTATGCTATTGAAAATAATTCAGATTATGTTTATTGCGATTACTATAAACATTTTATTAATCGTGATGAATTAGTAATAAATCATCATAATGATGATGTAAAAAAGGATGTGATTTTAGCTAATTTTGCTCCATGGGGGAAAATAATATCTAAAAAATTAATTGATGATATTAATTTTAAGTTTTGTGAGGGTATTATTTATGAAGATATTGCAGTTATTCCTTTTTTAGGTGTCAATTCCAAAAATCCCAAATATTTAAATAAAGGTTTATATTTTTATAATATGACTAATACATCAACCTTAAGAAAAAAATCTTATGATAAAAAATATGAAGATATTATTTATGTTTCAGATTATTTATATAATACTTTCAAAGAAAGTAAACTGTTAAATAAATATAATGAAGAATTAAAATATATATTTTTAGATAGTATATTAAAAAGTGGAGTGCTAAAATTTTCTGAATTTAAAGAAGGATTAAAATATATAAATATTTTAAGAGCCAATGTAAAATCAAAATTTTCTAATTTACTTGATAATTATTATTATAAAAAAGAACCATTATATCGTAAATTTACTGCATTTATATCTGTATATTTACCTCCACGGGTTATTTATTGGATGAAAAAAATAAAGTAAGGAGTATTAAATGAAGAAAAAAATATTAATTACAACTGAATCACTTGTTATGGGTGGGGTAGAAACTGCCTTATTATCGCTTATTAAAACTTTAAAAAAATATGATGTGGATATTGATTTATTTGTTTTAGAAAGAGGCGTATTAAATGATGAATTTGAAAAACTAACTAAAGTTAATATTATTGATGCTGGACTGCCTAAAAATAAGTTGATATCTCGAATTATGAAAACTTTATTATGTAAATCAATTTATAAAAAATATAGAAAAAATAATAATAAAAAATATGATATTGCTATTGCTTTTTATGGTATTAACAATTATTGTGATTTATATGCAGCTGCTGCAAATGCTAAGCAAAAATTTATATGGGTTCATAATAATTTTGAAACATTATATAATATATCAAAAATAAAATTTATAATGAAATTAAGAAATATATTGATGGCTAAAAAATTTAAATATTTTGATTATATTATTCCCGTATCAGAAAATACAAAAAAAGAGTTTTCTCATATTTTTAAAAACTATGATGAAAAACTATTTGTCATAAATAATATTTTTGATATGGATAGATTACAAATGAAAAATGAAAATTTAGATTTAGAATTAAAGGGAAAGTATAAATTAATGTATGTTGGTAGATTAGCTAAAGTAAAAAATATTGAAACTTTAATTTATGAGTTTGAAAAAGTAAAAAGAGAAATATTAGATGTAAAATTATATATTATTGGGGATGGAAATGAAAGAGAAAAATTAGAAAATATAGTTAAAAAGAAAAATTTAATTAATGATATAATTTTTTTAGGAAATCAAAATAATCCTTTTAAGTATATGAATCAAGCCGATATTTTACTATCAGCATCAAAAATGGAAGCATATTCTATAAATTCTCTTGAAGCATTAGCTTTAAAAAAATATTTTATTAGTGCTGATAATAATGGAGCAGAGGATATATTTTATTTAACTAATAAAGCTAATTTAAATAATGGTATAATTTGTAAACCAAAATTTATTCATAAACATATTATATATTATTTACAAAATAAAGATAAGTTTAGACCTAATTTTGATATGAATAATGCCAATAAAGAAATAGAAGATCAATTGAAAAGAATATTTGATTTATAATTGTAATTTTTAATATACTAATGTATTTTAGTTATAATTTAGTAGAAGGAAGGAAAAGAAATGAGAGGTAATATTTTATATATAGTTGTTCCCTGTTACAATGAAGAAGAAGTATTAAATGAAACAACTAAGCAATTAAAAGAAAAGTTAAATAATTTAATTAAAGAAAAGAAAGTTTCTAGTAAGAGTAAAGTTATGTATGTAAATGATGGCTCAAAAGATAAAACATGGGAATTAATAAAACAAATTGATAAAAAAGAATCATTATTTACAGGAATTTCCTTGTCAAGAAATAGAGGGCATCAAAATGCTTTACATGCGGGTTTAATGACAGCAAAAGAATATGCCGACATTATTATTAGCATGGATGCTGATTTACAAGATGATATAAATGCTATCGATGAAATGATAGATAAATATAATGAAGGATATGATATTGTATATGCTGCTAGAAGTGCAAGAAAAACAGATACTTTTTTTAAACGATTTACAGCGGAAGCATTTTATAAGTTTATGCATTTTATGGGAGTGGATATAGTATATAATCATGCTGATTATCGTTTAACGAGTAAAAAAGTATTAAATAGTTTTTCGGAATATGGTGAAGTAAATTTATTTTTAAGAGGAATGTTTCCGTTAGTTGGATATAAGTCAGAAATAGTATACTATGAAAGAAAAGAAAGATTTGCTGGGAAATCAAAATATCCATTAAAGAAAATGTTAAATTTCGCATGGGATGGAATTACCTCTTTTAGTATAAAACCTATAAGAATGATTTTATTTTTAGGAATAGGAATATTTATTGTAAGTATTTTTGTATTATTATATTGTTTAATAATGAAAATAATTGGTAATACAGTATCTGGATGGACATTTATAGTGTGTTCAATATGGTTAGTATCAGGACTACAAATGTTATCTTTAGGACTAATAGGTGAATATATTGGAAAAATTTATAATGAAACTAAAAGAAGACCTAGATATATAATTTCTGAAAATTTATTAGATACAAAATAATAAGGAGAAATATGTATATGAAAAAAAGAATAAATTTAAATAGCATAAAATTGCTTGTAGCTTTCATTTTACTTTTAAGTTTTATTCCGTTATTAGTAATATCTTTTTATAATCATCCTTCTGCAGATGATTATAATTATAGTGTTTATACTATGAATATTTTGCATACAAGTGGAATATGGGGTATTTTAAGCGGAATGTTTAAAACTGTAAAAGAATTTTATTTTTCTTGGCAAGGAACTTATTCAGCAGTTGCGATAATGTCTTTGCAACCATCTATTTGGGGAAATGATTTTTATTTTATGGGTACTTGGATTTTATTATTCTCTTTAATTTTTTCAACTTTTATAATTTTTAAAAATTTAGGAAAATTGATAAAAACAAATAAATATAATAGTTTTTTAGTAGCTGCAATGTTTCTATTTATTACTATTCAAACGATTCCATCATTAGTTCAAGGATTATATTGGTGGAATGGTTCATCATATTATAGTTTATTTTATTCATTTTTCTTAATTGAAGTAGCTTTAATGATAAGTTATATAATGAATAGTAAAAAATCTAGTTACATTTGTTTACTAATATTATCATTTGTTATAGCTGGAGGAAATCTAATTATAGCTTTGCAACAATGTATCTTTTTGTTTTTGTATTCTTTAATTAGTTATATTCAAAAAAAGGATATTAAACCTACTGGAATACTTTTAGTTTCAATAATTGGATTGTTAATAAGTGCGTTAGCTCCAGGTAATGCTAAAAGACAAGCATTAGTGCAAGGTATGCCTGCGTTAAAAGCAATAGTTATGTCATTTATAGAAGGAATAAAGCATATTATAAAATGGTCGAGTATAGAGAATATCCTATTCTCTATACTAATAATATTATTAGTAT
>CANPZG010000010.1 GCA_947588765.1 uncultured Bacilli bacterium | reverse complement strand
TTTTTTATATCATAATTTTCTAATATATATTTTACAACTTCATTATTTTTACTTTCTTTCATACAAAAATCCTTCCTAATTTATATATTTCTATATTACCATAGAAAGGATTTATACTTTACACAAATTTATTTACAGACTCACTGCACAATATTTGCAGTATTTTTTAATTTTATTTATTATACGGAAAGTATATATGGATCTTCACTTGTGCCAGATCCTGATGATATTTTTACATTAGAGTTTAGATACATAACAGGACGAGTAGCTAAATCGAAAGAATATACCGTACTATGTCCAACACCCAATGAGCCATTACCCCATATATAATAAGAACGATTATTATAATTAGAACCACGGGTAATTAACCACTCTGATAATCCCATATATAACCAATTATTATCTTTTACTGAACCTACTGTTGTCCAACTTTCCTTTGTTGCTGCGTACATATAATCACTTATGTACATTAATCCTACTCTGGCTGTTACTTCTGTTGCTGCACTTGATAATGCTGTTCCTTTATTTGGTTCTTTTATTTCATTGTTATATGCATTTTTGGCGTTTTGAGTTCTTATACTTGCATCTAAATTTCCTGCTGTTGTCCATGTGTGGTTTTCCATCATTTTTTCCCATTTCTCTTCTTCTTTATTTTTTATATAATTCAAATAATATTCATTTAAATTTTCTATATTTAGATTGCTATTTTTCCAATCATTATCACTATTTGTTTCAGATTTGTTATTCCAATGATACAACGTTACCTTATTTAAATATATTTGATTTCCTTTATACATACTTATTGTCTCATTTTGTTCATACAACTCTTTAGAAAGAAAAGTTCCAGCATATGCTCCTACTCCTGTTCCACCTAGTTCTGTTTCTGTTGCATAATCAGCTTTGATTATTTTCATTTGATATGTTTTTTGTTCTGAATTCTTTGTTTCTTCGGTTGGAAATAATCCTATTATTCTATATAAATTGGCATAATTTTCATTTGTTGGGTCGTTAGAGCATTCTCCTCCAAAACAGACATAATTATTTACTTTTTCACTTGCCCCACTATACCGGTATGAATAATCTCCTGCATCCATTACTTTTCCATCTATTTCTATTGTTCCATTATGAAATAATAACGTAGAATTTACATCTTTTCTTTTTAAACATTTTTCTATTGTTTCATTTTCTTTACATGCTTCTTTTTCTAAATATATATGGCATTTATCTTGTTTATTGCCAGTTATAGAAATTTTTCCTTCTTTCCAAGATAATGTACTTCCATTTTCACATTTACTTTTTGTTTTATTTAAAACATATCCTTCAGTTGGAATTGTATTCATTACTTTATATGTTCCTTCATCACTTTTTACCATTATACTTAAATAGTTTTTAGTATCAGTTTGTAAATTACTACTTTTATCATATTGAGTAATGATTGTAATACTCAATATTATTCCAACTATAAGAATTAATATTATTTTTTTGTTTCGTTTCATTAAAATTCTTCCCTTCTATTATATATACTTAGCATAAAACATTTTGATGTATCATTATTTTATTACCCTCATTTTTCCTTATTTTACTATATATATATATATATCAAGGGTGGTGTTTTAATTTTTACAATTTGTTGACAAATAAAAAGATGATCTCAATCATCTCTTTAATATTATTATTTATTATTCTTTAATAATCCAAGCTGTTGGTATACCTCTAGTTTGATGACGACCTGCTGAATCAATTGGGTCATTTATCATTTCACCATTTACAACCATAACGGAAGATGTTCCTCCGTCTAAGTTAGCAGCATTAATAGCCCCATATTGTTGCATTATTTCAGTTAAATCAACCATGGTAGCACCTTTTAATCTAAATTCGTTACTATCAACAACTAAGAATAAAACTATACCATCAGCTCTTTGACCAATCGCCGTTCTAGCAGCATAACCCCAGCCACCATTTCCTTTAATGAAAGCAGCTTTACCATTAACTATTAATAATGGTCCCATTGATACAGCATCTTTATAACCCGCATCTAAAGCAGCTTGGGCTCCTCTATTTTGAGATAACATTAATACCCCATCATCATTAAAGCCAATAATTGGACCTCCTGATGAACTATCTGTAATTATCTTTTTATTTTGAATAGTTACTCCTCTTGGCATAGCACCTTTACTATTATGATTTGGATCAATAAATCCTCCTCCATTTATGGCTAAAGGAGCATTATTTTCCTTAGCCATATCATAAATATATTGACCACTTTTACCTAACCATTTAGTAACCGCTAAAGATATTTTCTTAGCATCATATACAGCTGCTAAATAAGCATTACAGCCATTAACTTGGAATTTAATAACTTTATATAAATCTCCTTCATTATGATTAATAATATCTTTATCAAAAATACTATCGCCATGATCAGTAGTATTAAAATCAACTAAAGATGAATCAGTATCTTCATCAAATTCCTTAATATAGTTATTATCCATAACCGAACTAATCATTTCATCGCTATAGAACCACTTGCAATAATGTTGATGATGCATTGTAGCCATAGCTGTAGTTATTAACCATTCTTTAAAACCAGTATATGGTCCATATAAAATAAATAAAAAACTTGAACAACCAACTACATATAAACTAATTCCACTGGTAAATAATATCATAATCCATCTTTTAAATTGTAAAACATGACGATTATTATTTAATAAATATATGGCATAACCAAAAATAATAGAAACTAACACTATTAAAGCAATTACAATATATCTCCATGTTTTAGTTACTAATGTTGTACTATAAAAACTAATAACTAAAAAGACAATTAAACTACTTAAAGCAAAAACACTACTCCATAATAGTATTAATCCTAATTTCTTCTGATTAATTTTTTTCACTTATATCACCTTCTATATATTTTATCACATCATTAATCGTATTGGAAAAATTATCATAATCGACATTAAACCACTTGACATTATTTTTATTATTAAACCAAGTATATTGTCTCTTGGCATAATGACGACTATTTTTCTTTATTTCTTCCTTACATTCTTCTAAAGATACCTCTTTATTTAAATATTTAATAGTTTCTTTATACCCAATAGCTCTAGTTAAAACTTTACTATTAGGATATTTATTAATTAATTCTTTTACTTCATCAACTAAACCTAAATTAAACATAACATCGACCCGATTATTTATTTTTTCATAAATAACTTCTCTAGGGGCAGTTAAGCCAATAATTTTAACATCATATAATACTTTAGAGGCTTTTTCTTCTAGTTTATCTTTCTTTAAAAAATTAATTAATCTAGAGCGATTATTTTTATCAATATTACAATTACTATTCTTTTTCAAAGCCATTTTATATAATGTATTATTATCTAATTCTTCATCAATTGTTTTTATTCCATCAGCAAAATCATAATCCATTATAGCTGCAGTTAAATATAAACCAGTGCCACCCACAATAATAAAATTACCTTCATTATTATCCACAATATTACGAAAATCTTTTTGATAATCTCTTACAGTATATTCTTCATTAGGTTTCTTTATATCTAATAAATAATGCTTGATACCTTCTTTTTCTGCTTCGGTTACTTTAGCACTACCAATATTTAATTCTTGATATATTTGAACGGCATCACAATTTATAATACTAGCATTGTATTTTTTAGCAAGTTCAATACTTAATTTAGTTTTTCCGACACCTGTAGGTCCTACAATTGCAATTAACATTTCAACCACCGAGATATATTTTATCATAATTTGACAAAGAAATAAATCATTGTTATATTAATGATGGTGTTGGAAATGAAAGTAATAGGTATAATTGCTGAATATAATCCTTTTCATAATGGTCATTTATATCATATAGATACAATTAAAGATTTATATCCGGATAGTTTAATTGTTTTAGTTTTAAATGGCTATTTTTTACAAAGAGGAGAAATAAGTATATTAACAAAAAAAGATAAAACAACTATTGCCTTAAAAGAAAAAGTTGATTTAGTGGCGGAACTACCATTTATCTATGGTACTCAAAGTGCCGATATTTTTGCCTCTACAGCTTTAAAAATTTTAGAAAACTTACAATGTGACTATTTAATATGTGGTAGTGAATCAAATGATTTAGTTAAAATAGCCAAAATTGCTAAATATGTTATTGATAATCCTACTTATGATTTAGAGGTCAAAAGTCATTTAAAAAGCGGTGTTAATTACCCAACTGCTCTAGCTAAAGCCTTAAACTTAAAATTTACTTTTTTACCAAATGATTTACTAGCCATTTCTTACCAAAAAGCTATTATTAAAAATAAATATAAAATTAAACTTAAAACGATTAAAAGAACTAATGATTATCATGATACTATGAGTAATGATACAATTATTAGTGCTACCAACATAAGAAATAAAATTAAAGAAAATACTGATATAACTAATTATTTACCTAAAATAAGTAAAGACAAAATAATTAATATTAATAATGATAAATACTTTAATTTATTAAAATATAAAATTATTACTGATAATAATTTAAAAGATTATGTTGATGTTGATGAAGGAATAGAATATCGTTTAAAAAAATATATTAATGAATCTAATTCTTTAGAAGAATTAATTAAAAAAGTTAAAACTAAAAGATATACTTATAATAAATTAAATAGATTATTTATCCATATCCTAATAGGTTTAACTAAAGAAGATAATATTAATTCTACATTAGATTATATTAAAGTATTAGGTTTTAATAATAAAGGGAAAAATTATTTAAAAAAGATTAAAAAAGAAGTAAATATTCCTTTGGTAAAGAATAATGAATCTTTAATAAACACTTATGAAATAAAAGCAAGTTTAATATATGACTTAATTAATAATACCAATACATTTGATTTTGAAATAAAAAACAAACCAGTTATTAAATAATGTAACTGGTTTTATATTTCTTGTAGTATAAATTTATAATGAAAGCCGAAATGGGTTATTATATGAACCATCACCCGTAGATAATTCGGTATTTGCAGAAAGATAAAAAGACGGGCGAACACCTCTACCATCATATACAAGATTTCCACAAAAATGTCCAAAAAAACAAATACTCCATCGATAATTAGAAGAATTATATGCATTATTTCGAGAAATTGTGTTATCTATTAAACCCATATATATCCAGTTTTCACCTTTTGCATCTCGATAATCATCAAATGGTCCATCATATTTTGGAGGTGTCGAATATTTGGTATTGCTACCTACGTAACTCCAATATTTATTATTTGCTGAATAATAATAATCACTTATGTAAATCAGACCAATATAATTTTGATAGAATACTTTTTCACTATTTTCTCCAACGTCATAACTATATGCAATTAAAGCATTAGCTTCATGAATATTTTTCATATCACCTGCTGCACCTATACTCCATTCATGATAAGTTATTTTTATGTTAGGTGCTTTTTTAGTAATATAGTTATAGTAAAATTTATTTAAATTTTCTGTATTTAAATTACTTTGGCTCCAATCATTTGTAGAATTATAATTATCTTTATTATTCCATGAATATAATGCAACATTTTGGAAATTAGTTCCTTTATAATAAGCATAAGTATAGTAATCATCGGCTATTTTATTTACATATTCACCCTGATATGCACTATTTGGAATTGAACTATCACCTAATTCTGTTTTAGTAGCATAATCATATTTAATTAGTTTCATTTCATAATTATTTTCATCATTTTTAAATAATCCAATTATACGATACAAATCTGTATCGCTTGCACATTTATTTTCTATATTTATCCCATCTAAGCATACAAAATTATTTACCTCTTCACTTGCTCCACTATAGCGATATGATAAATCACCGGCTTCTAAATTATAATTTTCTTCTCCTTCATAATCTGGTTTTCCATCATGATAGATTAAGTTATTATCTTTATGAGCAATTAGATATTCTGCCATTGTTTCTTCTCTACTATAGCCTTTTACTATTACTCCAAGTTTGATATTTTTACCCATTGTAGTATTATCATCATTTTCATCTAGCCATATATGTAATTTATATTCACTTTCTCCTTTTAAAGGGATATTATTACTATATATTTTATATATCTTACTATATCCTTTATTTATTCCTTGATTTATTTCTTCTTGTTCTTTTTCAGTTAAACTTGTTTCCTCTTTCTTATTTGTTAATAAATCTGTTTCTAATATCGTATTATTTTTACCTGTTATTGCATATCTTATCAAATTATCTGCTATCCCATTATCACTATAAGTTAACAAATATAAATTAAATCCGGTATAGTCTTCACATGTACTACTTATGGTAAATTCATAAGCTTCTGTTTGTAAGCCCATTTCTTCTTCCATGGGATACATATTTGTTAAATTTAGAGTACTATTATTATCTTTTAATGTTATTTTAGCACAATTATTTATTCCTATTTCGGTTTCATTACTATCTTTTGTAACTTTTGGTTTCATGTATGAATATGTTACACCTATTGACATTTTTGTTACTATAAGTATTCCTATTACTAAAAGTATTATTGTTTTCTTTTTATTCATTTATCAAACACCTCATTTTTCCTTATTTTACTATATATATATATATATCAAGGGTGGTGTTTAAATTTTACTAAAGTTTACAGCATGAAAAAACTTATCTTTTTTGATAAGTTTCTATAAAGCTTTTATTTCTCTATTTTGTTTATTTATTTTATTTTCAATGTTTACTCTTTGGACTACAAATAACATACATATGGCATTCACGGTAAAGCTACCACCATAACTAAGTAATGGAAGTGGTACTCCCGTTAAAGGAATTAAAGCTAATATACCAAGTAGATTAATTAATATATGGAGAGTTAAATACCAAAATGCTCCATAGGCTAAAATCGAGCACCTTAAGTTTTCACTTTGTTTGGCTATTTTTAAAATTCGATATAACATATAAACATAACCTAATATGACTAATACTCCTCCAACTAAACCTAATTCTTCCACAATAATTGGGAAGATAAAATCGGTATGGCTTTCGGGTACATACATATATTTTTGCGTGGAATTACCTAAACCAACACCGAAAATACCGCCATTATTGATGGCAATAAAACCATTACAAACTTGATAACCGGTGGGTTCGGTATATCTAGTACAAGGTTTTTGAAAATTAAAACGACTTAATTGCATACTATTTAAAATACTTTGACCAGTATAAAGTAAGGCAAGTACGCCAATAATACCGGCAATGGCAATAACTTTAATGACTCGCATGATATTTTTCTGTACCATTGGAATACTTATAAAAATTAAAAAGACTATGGCTGTAATAATAACCGCACTTCCTAAATCGGGTTGCATCAAAACAAGGCCTACCACTAGAGCACCAACCGCTAAAGGAACAAAATAAGCATAAATATTTTTTACTTTCTTTTTGGATAAATCAAAATAATATACAGCTGAGAATGCTATAAGTATAGTTTTGGCAAATTCACTAGGTTGTAATTTAAATGGGCCTATTTCAAACCAACTTATAGCACTATTAGTCATTTTTCCTTTAACAAACAATAAAGGCAACATTACAATAATAATAACTGTGGCTAAATAAACAAACTTTTTATAATCACGCGTAGGAAACAAAACTATTAATAATAACCCTACCAAAAATGAGACAATTACAAAGGCAGCTTGTCTAATAAAAAAATAATAAGTTGGAACATCATATCTAATAACTGATGAAACAGCGGAAGAAGAATAAACCATAATTAATCCCAACACACTATAAATAATCGTTAAAATTAATAAAGGAAAATCCATATTAGAATAAATTCGCCTTATTATTTGTTTCATATGTATATCTCCTTGTAACCTAATTTTAACATAACTACCTATAAAAACTAAACTTTTTTCAAAAATTGGACTTTTTTAATGTCAAAAAGTGACTATTTGGAGTAAATTATAATAGATACATGAAGGAGGTATAATATATGTATTATTATGGAAATAATGGTTACTATGGCGGAGGCTATGGTGGCTATCAAACAACTCCTTGTTGTGGTGGAAGTTATGCTGGCTATACAAGTGGATATGGCGCAGGTGCCGCTTTATGGATAGTATTATTTATTCTTTTAGTAATAATACTTGGAGCTGGATGGAGCTTCGGCAATAATAACAACTTCAACAACTAGTTATAAATTTTGAGAAAGACATTCTTTCTCTTTTTTATTTGACAAAATAGTTATTTTTATTATAATAGAAAAGAAATTTTGCATTTATTAGGCTTTTATGTTAAAATTTAAGGCGGTGATAAATATGGAATTACCTAAATTAAAAATATTAGATGAAAAACATAAAATACTTCATACGACAAGTAAAGAAGTAACTTTTCCTGTGGATAAAGATACGCAAAAGTTATGTTATGATATGATTAAATACTTAGAAATGAGTCAAGATGAAAAAATCGCCGAAAAATATAACTTAAGAGCCGGAATGGGTTTAGCTTTTATTCAACTAGGAATACCCAAAAGAATATTTGTTATTGCTAATGAAATGGATGATGGAACCTTTGATGAACATATTATCATCAATCCCAAAATAGTTAGTCAAAGTGAAGAAATGATTTATGTTGGGGAAGGCGAAGGGTGTCTTAGTGTTAACCGAGAAGTTGAAGGTATAGTTCCGAGAAATGCGAGAATTAATCTCGAATATTACGACTTTGAAGGTAATAAAAAAACTATTAGAGCTCGTGAAGATTTGTCAGTTGCCTTTCAACACGAAATAGATCACTTAAATGGTATCCTCTTTGTAGATAGAATTGATAAGAAAAATCCTTATAAAGATCAAGATAAAATGCGAGAATTATAAAAAACTTGCATTTTTTATTGGAATTTGCTACAATATCGTCTCGAATGGAGGGATAATCATGACTGAATTGCTTATGAAAAGTAAACAAGTTATTTGTGATGCTTTAATTGCTAGTGCTAAAATTAGAAATAACGCTAAAGATAATAATGCCAAATATCGTTTAGAATGTGCTAAAAATAGTAATTTTGAAGAAATTGATCGTTATGAAGAATCTATTAGAAGAATGGATCAAGTTGTAAGAAATAATGCTTTAAGATTTTCAAGAGTTGCTAATACCGAATTATTTAGTATTCATGAAATTATAAAATGTATTGCTTATTTAGTAAGTACTATTGAAGGTAAAACATATAATGTTGGTATTATTTATACTGAAAAACAATCTATAATCTATTTATTTAGTTGCAAAGAAGATATTATCAATGTTAAAAATAGATTTGCTAATAATTCTAAAGCATATTCTAATACTGAAATAGAAAATATTGTTAATGAAGATAATAATTATAAAATTTTAGCCATTATAAGTAATAAAAAAGGATTAATTTCATCTGATGACATAATTGGTGATAAATGGGAATATGTTAGAAATTATTTAGATTACTTAACTGATGAAAGAATTAAAAATGGCGAAACAAAAACTTTAGAAGAAGATTATTACGACTTAACTAGTGATGAATTAGAAACTAAAACTTATACATACTGTCAAGATATGAAAAGAACTTTGAAAAAATAATTCAAAGTTCTTTTTTTAATTAGATATATCAATTGTATATGGGTCTTCAAAAGTACCAGTTCCACTTTTATATTTCACGTTAGATTCGAGATAAAAGGAAGGACGGACCGGATACGCGCCGGTACCGACGGAGTCGTGGTTGACAAAACCATGGGCACGAACAATGAACGCAAAGACAAAAGAATTGTATCTTTGAGTCATTAACCATTCCCATAATCCCATATATAACCAATTACTATCCGTTGCTGAACGATAATCATTATTTTCTTGTCCTATAGGCCAACTTCCTGCTGGATTATTAAATTTATCAGTTTTTGTTCCATCACTTGTATAATTTAATTTATTATTAAATGGTTTTTTATTCCAATTTTTTGGTGATGCTCCATATAAGTAATCACTTACATACAATAATCCTATATTTTCTGGATCTGTTGTTTTTTGATTTGCTTTTGAATTTGCACCAATTTCATAGTCATATACTGATTTGGTATTTGTTCCTAAGGCTATATTATCCCATGTTGCATTATCATTTTCCAATATCCACGTATGGCTTTTTATTAATTTTTGATATGTTGGGTCTATTGAATTATAATAGTTTGTATTTAAATGGATTTTATTTAATAACGATGTTGGCCATTTTGCTGCTGTACTTGTATCCCCATTTTCTTGCCATCTATATCTATCTACTTCTGTTAAATTTCCTTTGTATCTATGGGCAAATGTATCTTTTAATTCATTACTAGTTGATTTTGCACTATATGTATTAATTGCATAAGAACCATCAGTTTCTGTATTTGCTTGAGATAAATCACTAGGTGTTTTTGTTCCTTCGCCTAATAATTCTTTATTAGCATAATCGGCTTTTATTAACTTTGTTTCATATTCTCCTTCTTCATTTTGAAATGTTCCTATTATTCGATATAAATTATTATAATCTGGATCACTTGGATCTGTTGAGCATTTTTCACCAAAGCAAACATAATTATTTACTTTTTCATATGAGCCTGTATATCGGTATGAATTGTCTTCTGCTTCTAATTCATAGTTTTCTTCTCCTTCATAATCTTTTTCTCCATCATGATAGATTAGATTACTTGCTCCATATGTTGATTTATCATGTAATAACTTTATACAATCCGATAATTTGTCTCCACTTTTACATACATCCATTAAATTCATTGGTATTTTTTCGGCTTGAATTATTACTTTCGCATTAAATGTCTTTCCGGTATTCAATTGTTGATTACTATCTAAATTCTTTAATGTTACTTTTACTTGCCAGTCTTCTTTTTTTGTTCCGTTATCTTTTCCTTCTACTTGGATTGCTTTATTTAATACCAATGGATATATTCCTTCTCTTAATTCTGTTATATCATAACTATCATCATTTTCTTTTAATGTTGCTACTGGTAAGTCTATATTATATTCATAATCTTTTGGTCCAGATATTGTCAAATATAGCTCCGGTATTGGGTCATAACCTTTTGTTAGTCCATTATAATCTCTATTATTTCCTAAGGTTTTATCATATTCTGTCTTAAACTCTAAATTTGGTAGCTTTCCATCTGGGTCTTTGAATGAAGAATATTCTAATTCATTTTCTATTACTTCTAAATAGACATTGTAATAGTAGGGGTCTGTTGTATTAGTACTATTATTGGCGATTAAATTAGCTGTAGCTGTTATCGTACCATTTAAATCTTCACTACCTTTTGCAAAATTATTGGCACTAGCATTTATTAAGATATTACCAACAGTAGTAAATGTTAGATTATCTGTTGTACCAGTTGTTGCATTAACATCAAAATTTGCAGCTGGTCCAGTTTGGGCTTTAAAGAAAGCGTAAGTTGCTCCTACTAGTAAAGATACTAAAGTTAATATTCCTATTATTAGTAGTGTTATTTCTTTTTTTCTATCTTTCACTTTATCAAACACCTCTTTTTAGCCCATTATACTATATATATATATATATCAAGGTAGAGGTTTTAATTTGACAAAAATTTACTTCATAAAAAAACTTATCATTTTTTGATAAGTCATTTTTTTAAATTATCTATCTGTTCGTCATAGTTATCACTACGCCATATGTATGAACCACTTACTACATAATCAACATCTTTTAATAGTTTAATGGTTTTCTCATTTATGCCACCATCAACTCCAATAATAATATTTGGATTAATATTTCTTATTGCTGATATTTTAGTTAATACTTCCGGCATAAATTCTTGTCCTCCCTTTCCCGGATGAACGCTTAAGATTAACACTTTAGCAACCACTAAAAGTAAATTTTTAAATTCATTAACATTTTCATCTGGATTTATTGCTATGCCAAAATTAATTTTGTTTTCTTTTAATTCTTTAATCAATAAATTCATATTAGGCACTTCTTTGGGATGAACAATAATACTATCAACATTTAGATTTTTTAAATAATTTAAATATTGAATTGGATTATTTACCATAAGATGAATATCTAATGGCTTTTTGCGGTTTATTAAAAAATTAGTTATCGATGAATCAAAATTCTTACGAGGAACATAAATACCATCCATCAAATCAACGTGAATATAATCAGCTTTAGATTTATCAATTAAATCTAAAGTTTTTGATATATCTGGACTATCTAAATAACTTACGGCTACTTTCATAAATCTCCTTTTTAAAACTTAAATAATTATTATATCTACTTTCTAATATTTTTTTCTCTTTAACCATTTGTTTAATTATACAATCTTCTTCTTTATCATGATTACAATCTTTGTATTTACATTTATTTAAATAGTTATTAAATTCGGGAAATGATGCTTTTAATTCTTCTTGATTCATATTTAATTCTAATGCTGAAAAGCCTGGAGTATCTACAAAGTAAATACCTTCGATATCATATATTTCGGTGTGTCTAGTTGTATGAACTCCCCTATTTAAAGCATCACTAATTGGATGAGTATCAATATTTAAACTCGGACTTAATTTATTTAAGAATGTACTTTTACCAGCACCCGATTGACCTACTAAAGTTACAACTTTGTTTCTTAATTCTTTTTTTATAGTAGATATAGCTTTAGCATCATTATTAAAATAAACTGAATAATTTAAACTTTCATAATATTTTTTTAAATTTTTAGCTTGTTTTATTTCATCCTCATTACATAAATCAATTTTGGTAAACATGATAATTACTTTTAAACATTTATTATTAATAGTAGTAAGCATTTTATCTAAAAGATATAAATCTAAATCTGGTTTTTTCAAACTAGCTACAATAATTGTGGCATATATATTAGCTACCGGTGGTCGATCAAATTTATTTATACGTGGGTATATTTCTTTTATGATATTTGTTTTTTCATCAAATTCTACTTTATCACCAACTAAAGGGGTATCTTTCGTATGGCGAAATTTACCCCGAGCTTCACATATATATTTATTTTCTTCAGCAATAACAGTATATTTATTACTTATGTTTTTAATTATTATTCCTTGCATTATTGTAAACCTGATTCTTGATCAACATCAGGATTTCCAATTTGGTCATCTGGTGTTGTACTTGATGGAGCAATAGCTACTTTTACTTTTAAAGTTGCTCCTTCTTTAACAGTCATGCCCGCTTCTCTACTTTGATAGAAAACCATTCCTGGGGTATAATCAGAAGTTTCAACTTCTTCAACACTTAATTTTAAGCCCATTTCTTCAGCGAAATCATGAACGTCATCAATAGTATAAGCATCGGCAAGAAAGTCTGGATATTTATTATCAAGTTTTGGAATATATAAAGTTATATAATCACCTTGAGAAAGTTTTTTTCCAGCTTCAATGTCTTGTTTAAAGATAATACCTTCTTCATATTTATCTAATTCTTCAGTAGGAACATCTTCTCTTTCAATTAAAACTTTTAAACCTAAAGCTTCTAATTTACCTTTTATTTCATTATAGTTTTTACCAGTATAGTCTTCAATTTCAATTTGACTATCACCCGTTGATACATATAAAGTTATTTCAAAACCTTCTTTTCGAACACTACCAGCAGCTGGATTAGTTTTAATAATTTCTCCAGCTTCTACATCCCCACTTGGTTGTTCGATTTGATCATCAGCAATAACAAAACCAGCATCTTGAAGTTCTTTTATGGCATCAGTTACTTTAAAACCAGTAACATCTGGAATTTCAATTTGGCGAGCTTTAGTCATATAAGGAACTAAGACAAAGATAGTCGTTATAATTAAAACTAAACCGACAAAAATACTACCTAAAATAATAATCATTTTATTTTGCTTATTTACTTCTTCCGTATCAATTTTCTTTGCTATAGCTTCATCACCTACTTCTTTTTTTGCTTCTTTCTTAACTGTTTTTAATAATTTCGTATCATCATAATCATTTTCTGGATAGCGGAAAGTTATTTTCATTTCATTTTTCCGAGATTCATCTAGACATGTACTTAAATCTTCATGCATTTCTCTCGCATCAGCATATCTATTTTTGGGATTTTTCGCTGTCGCTTTTAAAATGATATTTTCCACACTTTGAGGTATTTCTGGGATTTCATCTCTAATACTTGGCATTGGTTCCTTCAAGTGTTTAAGCGCTATTTCTACGGCATTATCACCCTTAAAGGGAAGCTTACCACATAAAAGTTCATACATTAATATCCCAATGGAATAAATATCACTTTGTAAAGTGGCTCCTTTACCACTGGCTTGTTCGGGTGGTAAGTAATGAACTGAACCCATTACACTATTAGTTTGTGTAAGTTGAGTCGAATTTATAGCCATAGCTATACCAAAATCCGTAATTTTTATTAATCCATTTTCTAATATCAAGATATTTTGCGGTTTAATATCCCTATGGATTATGTATGAATCATGAGCTACTGATAAGCCATTAGTAATTTGTAAAACAATATCTACTACTTCGGGAACAGTTAATTTTCCCCGTTTTTTAAGTAAATTTTTTAAGTGTTTGCCTTCCACATATTCCATGACAATATAGTATTCGCCATTATCTTCCCCAACATCATAAACTTCCACAATGTTAGGGTTACTTAAACTAGAGGCACTTAAAGCTTCTCTTTGAAAACGTCTTACAAACTTTTCATCATTAGCTAAATCACCACGTAAAACTTTTACTGCTACATTGCGATCTAAAATAGTGTCATACGCTAAATAAACATTAGCCATGCCACCTTCGCCAATACTTTTAATTATTTGATATCTATCACTAATCTTTTGCCCTTTCATTATCATGCTTCATCACCACTTTCTCGAACTAAATAAGCTATCGAGATATTATCATTTCCTCCCCTAGCATTACACTTTTTAATTAATTTTATTACTTTTTCATCAATCGTTAATTCATCCGTTAATAAAACTTTTTCAATTTGATCATCAGTTAACATATTAGTTAACCCATCACTACAAAGTAAGATTGCCTCACTATCATTATCGACATCAAACATATCAACTTCGCATTTTTCCGTAGCTCCTAAAGCGCGCATTAAAACGTTTTTCTTCGGATGATTTTTTGCTTCTTCTTCCGTTATATTACCCGCATCCACGAGTAAATTTACCAATGTATGAGGTTTAGTTACTTTATGTAACTTATTATTTTTCATCGCATATCCTGAAGAATCCCCAATATTACTCATAATAATAAATTCTTTGGTAATAATGGCTGCTACTAAAGTAGTACCTAAGCCTTTCGAATTTTCATTCTTTTCCCCATAATCAATAATTTCACTATTTATTTCATTAATATTATCTTTAAGCCAATTAATAGCATCTAGTTTTGTACCTACAGAAGATGATTCCGTAAATCTTTTACCTAAATGAGTTACAGTTAAGGAACTAGCAACTTCGCCCTTGCGATGTCCGCCCATTCCATCTGCTACAATCATTAGATACTCATCATTACTATTTTTTAAAATAGTTACACTATCTTCATTATGACTTCTAACTTGTCCCGTATCGGTTAAATAAAAAGTTTTCGTATTAATCACTCTCACTTCTTAACTGCCCACATGCAGCCTTAATATTACCACCAAATTCTTTGCGAATTGTAACATTAATTTTATTTTTCTTTAAAATGTTAAAGAATTTATCCATTCTCTCTTTAGTACTTCTTTTAAATTCAATATGATTTGTTTCATTATATGGAATTAAATTAACATAAACATTCATACCTTTTAATAGATTAACTAAAGCTAAGGCATCTTCTTCTTTATCATTTACCATATTAAGCATAACATATTCAATAGTAACTCGTCTATTAGTTTTAGCAATATATTCCTTTAAAGCGTCAATAAGTTGTTCAATACTATACACTTTGTTGACAGGCATAATTTGATTTCTTATCTCATTGGTCGCTCCATGCAAACTAATTGCTAAATTAACTTGCCAATCTAAATCCATAAAATCTTTGATTTTAGGTACTAAACCACAAGTGGAAACAGTAATATGTCTTGAACCAATCGCCAAGGCCTTAGGATTATTAATTATTTTAATAAAATTAATAACATTATCATAGTTATCAAAAGGTTCGCCAATCCCCATTACAACTACATGCGTAATTTTTTTATTTATGTATTTTTCAATTAAAATTATTTGTTCGACCATTTCATAAGTTTCTAGATTTCGAACCTTTTTCAACCGGCCACTTTCGCAAAACTTGCAGCCCATATTACAGCCAACTTCACTCGAAACACAAACACTTAAACCATAATCATGTTCCATCAAAACAGCTTCTATTTTTTCATTATCTATAAGGCGAAATAAAAACTTTTTAACTAATGGGCCTTCTAAAACTTGCTCCATTTTAATAAATTCAAGATTAAAATCTTCCTTTAATGAATTAATTAAAATTTTTCCCACATTCGAAAAATTATCAAAATCATATTCTTGTTTTTGATAAAGCCATTCATATATTTGAACTTGTTTAAACTTTTTTTCACCCTTACTTGTTAGATATTCTTCTAACATCTCGGGAGTATAATTCATTAAATTTTCCATACTTAAATTATATCACTAAAATCCATTATTTACTATTTTTATTTAAATAAGAACATACCATTTTAATATTAATATCATTTTTATTTTTATCATAAAAACTATGACTAAATAACATTTCATTTAAAGTCATATTAAATTTACCCTTGGGTTTTATTTTCTTAATTCTTTTATTTTCAACTTTAAAAATACCTTTTAAGTAATCTAGTACGGTTAATATTTCAAATATTATTAAAGGAACTAATAATAAATTTTTAAATATGTTAGTAGCTTCATCTACAGTCAAAAAAGTTAAAACAACAGTTAACCCCATTACCCACATTTTAGCTTTACCAATTAATGATGTTTTAACTACATAATTATTCTTATATTTATAAATTTGAATAATGATAATAATTACCTCTAAAATAATAGGAATAATGGCTAAAGGAGTAATACTTAAAAAGATAATTAAATTGGCAATATTAAAAATTTTATCACTTACGCCATCTAAAATACTACCAAAAAATGTAGAACAATTAAAGTGTCTTGCCAAAAAGCCATCCAGACAATCAGTTAAATAGGAAATAGCGACAATGATAGATGTCACAAAACCACCAAATTTAAAATAAATAGGTATAATTATTAAAGCAACAATTAATCTAATCATTGTTAAAAAATTGACAATTAAAAATTTTAATTTAAACATATTATCCTCATTTATAAGTATAAGTTAATTCATATATTTCATTTAATTTTTCTATAGTTACTTTAAAACTATTAGTTAAAGATTTATCAATGGTTACTTCATACTCATTATATGTATTTTGACAGACATTTTCACTACAATTAAGATTATTTATAATTGGATATAATAAAGCGTAATCAATAAAATTTGGTTCTAAATTATTATAAAGGTCAGATATTTCTTCTCTTTCATCAATATTAACTTGATAATAAGTTCCATCTATTTTTTCATATTTAATGATTCCATCTTTTGTTTCTTTATAACCAGAATCAATATTATTTATAACTTCCCCGTTCAAAAGAATATTTTCTTCATTAATAGTTATTTTATAACTATAACTATAGTCTTTATTAGTTAAATCAATACCAGTTGTTTGTTTATCGGTATGAGTTATAGCTTCATCATTTTCTTTTGAGGCATTAGGCATTAAAGTTAAGACAATATAAACTACTAAGATAAATACTACCCATAACCATAATTTAAATAATGATTTTCCTTTTGTTGTATTAAAAAAATCTTTCATTTTAACCTCACTTTAAACCATTTAGAAAACTTTTTATATCCATTTCTTTCTTTCCAATTGGTTTTATTTTATTAAAATATATAATTCCGTCTTTTACTTCAATTCCTAATTTATCTTTTTCTCTGGTTATTTTACCAACAATTGTATTATTCATAGGTTTAAATACAGCATCAATAACTTTAAATTCTAAATTATCGCATTTTAAATAAGCTAAAGGATAAGGATTAAATGCTCTTATTTTATTGATTATGTTTGATCCAGTATCACTTACATCAATTAATTCATCTTCTCTATTTATTCTTGGGGCAATAGTTGCTTCACTATCATTTTGTTTTACTCTTTTAGTTTTATTATTAATGATATTATCTAAATTTTCTTTTAATAAATTTGCCCCCATATAAGCTAAAGTATCATGTAATGTTCCATAGTTATCTTCTGGCTTTATAAGGTATTCACATTTAGCAAAAGTATCTCCTGTATCCATTCCGGCATCCATATACATTAAAGTAATTCCTGTTTTTTCTTCACCATTAAGTAATACCCATTGAATTGGGGCTGAACCACGATATTTGGGTAATAAAGAAGCATGAATATTAATGGAAGCAATAGTCGGAATATCTAATAATTCTTGAGGTAAGATTTGCCCATAAGCACAAGTAACAATTAAATCAGGACGTAATTCTTTAATTATTTTAAAATCATCTCTTATCTTCTTTGGTTGAAATACTTCAATATTATTTTCTATAGCTTTTCTTTTAACCAAACACATTGTTAATTCTTTTTTTCTTCCTACCTCTTTATCTGGTTGACACACAACTAAAACAACATTAGTATTATCAATTAATGCCTCTAAAGAAGGGACAGCAAAATCAGGCGTACCCATAAAAACAACTTTTATATTCTTATTCATAATCAATCACTAATAACATTATATAATAAATTAACTAAAAATAAAAGAAATGACTTATTTATTTAAGTATTTCTTCTATTTTTTAAATTGTAAGTTGATAGGGGTTTTCTTTAGTACCTTTTCCTTCTTTTATTTTAGAATCAGATGAAATATAGAAACAAGGTCGAATACCAACCATTCCCGACCAAACATTATAACGTTCAATTCCATTTGTATACCCTAAAATATATGAGGTATTTAAATCTGTTGCTGAGGATATAGTCCATTCATATAAACCTATATAAATCCAATTTTCAATATTTTCCATATCTTTATTCTCTCTATGCAAATTATCGCCCCATAATTGAGGTTTAGCAGCGTAAGCATAATCGGAAACATACATAAGTCCAATATAATTTTCATATTCTACATCTTCCAACTGACAAATTTTAGTTAGATTACCTTCATTTAAACATTTTTCTTCACCAACTTTAGTCCTAGAACTACCTAATTCATAAGCATAACTTTCTGGGGAATTATTATTTAGCAAATGAGTAACAGGGCCAATTTGCCAACTATGTTTTTGAATTTTTAAATTAGGCTCTTTCTTTAAAAGATATTCATAAAAATTTTGATTTAAATTAATTAAATTTAAATTACTAGTTGACCATATATTATTATTAGTATGTAAAATTTCAGTGGAAGTATTTCCTTTACTCGAATTCCAATAATAAGATTTTAGATTTTGATAATTATTACCTTTATAAGTATTTTCACTATTGGGTTGAAAACCTCCTGTCATATAGGCTCCATCCGTTCCCGTCTGTTCTTCACCAGTTGCATCAGCTTTAATTAGTTTTATTTCATAATTACCTTCTTCATTTTGAAATAATCCTATTATTCGATATAAATCATTTTCACTGGCACAAGTATCTTTTTCAGTAGTACCATCTAAACATACATAATTATTAACTACATCATTTCCACCAGTAAATCGATATGATAAATCGCCAGCTTCTAATTCATAATTTTCCATATCTTTATAATCAGGTTTTCCATCATGATATATTAATGTTCTATCTTTAGTTTTGATTAAGTATTCTGCTAGTGTTCCTTCATATTTATACCCTTTTATGGATACTTTTATTTTAAAACTTTCATTCATTGTTTCATTAGTTGTATTTTCATCTAGCCATAAATGTAACTTATATACCTTATCTTTATTTAATGGTATTACTCCATTGTATACTTTGTATGTTTTATTTCTTCTATTATCTAATCCTTGTTCTAATTCCCTTATTTCTTCTTCAGTTAGATCATTTACTTCTTCTGTATTTGTTAATAAATCTGTTATTAAAACATTATCATCTACATCTGTTACTGCATATCTTATATCTTTATCTTTTATTTCATTATCATTTAATGTTGTTAAATATAAATTAAATCCCGTATATTCTTCACATGTACTACTTATAGTAAATTCATATGGAGTTGTTTGTAATCCCATTTCTTCTTCCATAGGATACATATTTGTTAAACTAATTGTGCTATTATTATCTTTTAATGTTATCCTAGCACAGTTATTTATTCCTATTTCTGTTTCATTACTATCTTTTGTAGCTTTTGGTTTCATGTATGAATATGTTACACCTATTGACATTGTTGTTACTACAAGTATTCCTATTACTAAAAGTATTATTGTTTTCTTTTTATTCATTTATCAAACACCTCATTTTTCCTTATTTTACTATATATATATATATATATCAAGCGTGGTGTTTAAATTTTACTAAAGTTTACAATATGAAAAAATAGAAATATTTCTAGTTTCGTCGAATTGCTTAATAAAAAATAATTTTTTTATTCTTTATTTAATAACCAATCTACTATATTGATTTTTGTTATTCCCTCATAATCTGCTTCCATATCCATATCATAAGTTATTAAATATTTTGGATAATAATCTCCTGTTTTTTGTAAAGATTTTAATTCTCTTTCTAATACTTTATCATCCCTGACAGTTAATGCAACTTGAAAATATTTCAATCCATCTCTATTTTCCGCGACAAAATCTATTCCTAAATCATCTACTTTTCCAACATATACTTTATATCCTCTTCGGAGTAATTCCAGATAAACTATATTTTCTAATACATGTCCCATATCACTATCAGCTTTTTTACCTAATAAATAACTTCTTAATCCTTGATCTACTACGTAATATTTATAATCTCTAGCAAGTAAATTCTTACCTTTAACATCAAATCTTTCAGCTTTATATATTAAGAAACTTTCGACAAAAGCATATATATAATTTTCAACGGTATGATTACTTGTCGCCATTCCTTTACTTGTTAAAGTATCACTTATTTTTTTGGTAGATATTGGGCTCCCTATGCTATCAAATATAAATTTTAATACATTTTCTAAAAGCATTTTATCTGTTATGTTATTTCTTGTTATTATATCTTTATAAACTATAGTACTAAATATTCCTTCTAAATATGTATCTAAACCATTTGGATCATCTTGAAGAATAGATATATTTCCCGGCATACCGCCATATTTCATATAATCTAAAAAATATTCATAACGACTTTTATCTAAACTATTAAAAGCACTTAAATATTCTTTAAATGATAATGGTAACATTTTTATTTCTACGTATCTTCCTGATAATAATGTTGCTAGCTCTCCAGATAATAAATAAGCATTTGAGCCTGTTATATACACATCAACATTTTTCTTTATATATAAACTATCCACTGCTTTTTGGAACATAGGAACATTTTGGACTTCATCTAAAAATACATAAAATTGTTTTTTAGAATCCAATTGTTTATTCACATAATCATATAATTCCTTATAACTTTCAAAATTATAATCAGCATCTTCAAGATTTATTTTTATTATTTGATCATCTTTTATGCCAATTTCTTTTAAGTAATTTATAAATAATTCAAATAATGTTGATTTACCACATCGTCTTATTCCAGTTACAACTTTTATTAAATCTTTATCTTTAAACCTTTTTAATTGTTCAAGATATTCTGGTCTTTCTATCACAAGTTATCACCTCTACTACAAGTATATATTAAATTTAGCATAAAGTCAAGTTTTGGAAAAATATTTCCAAAACTTTCGAATTTCAATAAGTTTTGGAAATAACTAGTTTTTAGTCTTATTTCATTTTTAATTTCTCTCATTATAATTTTTCTTAAATTATAGATTTACAAAAGGAAAAGCTAAAAATTTATGTCGAATATTTTCTAGTTTTGTCGAAACGCTTGATTTATTAAATTTATACTCTATAATAGAGTATTTGTTACTTGGTTAGTAGCACCTGCCTTTATTTACTGAGTAGTTTTTTGAGAGGGTTTTGGACTCAGCTTAAATTTCGAAAAGGAGGTGAAGGTTATGAAAAAAGAAATTTTCTTTTTTATCATAATAATTTTATTAATCGTAGTTATTCTACGTTTGATTTAAAAAAAGATGCTAGCCAAATGGCGTAGCATCTATCGTTCGTAGGTGTTACCTAACTGGGTAACATATCTATAGTATACACTTATTTTTAATAAATTACAACTTTATATTTGCATTAATTCATTTTCTTTTTGTTTAACTTCATCATCTACTAATTTATTATATTTAGTTATTAATTCTTGAATATCATCAAGATTTCTTTTTTCTTCATCTTCTGGTAATTCTTCTTTTTTGATATCATTATTTGCTTCTTGACGAATATTTCTTAAAGCAACTTTAGCTTCTTCCCCAATATTTTTAGCTTGTTTAACATAATCTTTTCTTCTTTCTTCATTTAATTCTGGAATAGTTAAGATTATCATTTCCCCATTATTAGTGGGAGCAATACCTAAATTAGCTTCATTAATAGCTCTTTCAATATCTTTTAAAACTCCTCTATCAAATGGTTTAATAAATAATTTACGAGCTTCTGGAACTGTAATATTGGCTAGGCTTTGAAGTGGTGTCATATTTCCATAATAACTAACCATAATGCCATTAAGCATGGAAGGATTAGCTCTACCAGCTCTAATATTTAATAATCTATTTTGTAAATTTTCAATAGTTTGCATCATTTTTAATTCAACATTATTATTCATATTTTTTCTCCTATAATTTAATACCTTTTCGCATCATTAGATCATGAACTATTTGTATCTTTAACTCTTCATGCTTTTCTTGTTCGGCTCCAAGAAGTCCTTTTTCTTCTTGTTCTAATTGTTGATACCTACTAATAATATCTATTGCATCAACTGCTTCAATTTCACATAACTCACATAAGTAACTCGTCGCCTTTTCAATATTATCTAGTTTTAATATTTCTAATATTTGATTTTCTAAATCATTTTTCTTAGCTTCATCAGTTGCATAGTAGCCATCTCTTAATCTATCAATTATTTGCCATTTTTCTTTTAATAAATAAGCTGTATCTTTATTTTCCATCTTTTCAATTTTTTGAAATTCATCAATTATCTTCGATGCTTGATAACTTTCAATATGGCATAAATTACATAATAGACTAATACTTTCTTCACTCTTTGGCATTTGTAAAATTTCAATTATTTTGTTTCCCATAATTTCACCCACTTAACTTAATACTATACTATCATTATAATTGTTTTCGCTAGTTTTTACAACAAAAGTTATGGCTAATTCCCCTTTTTTATTAATATATAAAGCAAAAGTATTAAAATTATTCATAGTTTCATCAACTAATATAGCATCATTTAATAATTTTAAATCTTGCAATCTAGTTTTTACTTTTTCTTTAATAGCATCCATATTAGTATTGTATTTTTCTAATAAGACATCACCAGTTACTCTTTTACCCGTTTCTTTTTCGACAACATAACTTTCAATATTAATTGGATTACTTCCCTTAATGATATCATATTCATAATCTAAGACTAATAAACTAACATAATCACCATAATTAAAATCTTGATAATCACGATATTCTAGACTATAGATACCTTCATCATTAACATTAGCTCCTTCAGGTATTTCGCCCATATCTTTAGTATACTTAATAGTTTTACGAATAGTATCCATTTCGGATTTTAATTTAGTATTAACATCATGTAATTCTTTAAAATTAAAATAAACATCATAACTTTCTATTTCTTCACTTTCGATTATTTCTTCACCATTTTCATAGTAAATATAATCTTTACTCTTATCTTCTCTTATATCTATTCTATCTTCGATATTACTTTCCGTGATATCTTCATTTTTCTTTTCTTTAGTAAGTACTTTCATGGCGACAAAACCACCAACAATAAAGATAAGTAAAATAAGTACTAAAGAAACAATTCCTACGGTATTTTTAATTTTTTCCATAATTACCTCAACTTCCTAAATAATTTTTAAATACGACTTCTAGTTCGGATTTTTTTTCTTGAATACGATATTCCGTCCAATATTCATCAGGATTCATTTGGCCTTTACGAAAAGCCGTACCATTATCAAAATAAACAATCCGATGATTATCCATAACCACTAAAGTGGGAGCATAAATATTACTATTACCTAAATCATCAAAAGTAGCATAATTACCTAATAAATCAACAATTGCTTCATAAGTCCCAAAATTACCATTACGATCATCTAAAAAATCATAATAATCAATTTCTTCTATTCCCTCAGCTTTAGCTACTTCATTAACAATATTAGCATAATAATTTACCCATTCATTATTCTTAAAACCAAATAAAATTATGGCTTTGGAATTATATAAATCATTGTAAGCATCTTGACTATTAACATAAGAATAAACATTATCTACATCCACTAAAGGAAAATCTTCATGAAAACGGACATTATCACTAATTTCAGGATGATATTCCAAATCACCAAGATAAATAAATAAAGATATTAAGATAATAAAGATGGCTAAATATATTACCATTTGGATTTTATTTTTAAATAAATATTTATTTTTAACTTTTATTTTTTCCATTTCCTCACCATTAACAATATTATATCATTATTTAGCTAAAGTTTTAAGATAAAATAAAAGTATCTGTCAAGTAATAAAAAAAGAAGAAATTTCTTTCTTCCTTATTCACCTTTAACTTGACTCATTACTTCTTCAGCAAAGTTATCATTTCTTTTTTCCATACCTTCGCCAACTTCATAACGAACCATACTTACGATTTCCCCATGATTATTTTTAACATAGGTTTCAACTGACATATCACTATCTTTAATGAATGGTTGTTCAGCAAGACAAATTTCTTTATAGAATTTCTTAATTCTTCCTTCAACCATTTTTTCAGCGATTTCGGCAGGTTTTCCTTCATTCATAGCTTGTTCTTTTAATACTGATTTTTCATTATCTAAAACATCAGCTGGAACTTCACTAGGGAAAACATATAAAGGCTTCATGGCAGCAGCTTGCATTGCTACTTCTTTAGCAACATCACTATTGGCTCCTTTAACAACTGTTAAAACAGCAATTTTACCACCCATGTGAATGTATGCCCCAAATGATTCATCATCACTTTTTTCAACAGCCACGAATCTTCTAAAAGATAATTTTTCGCCAATCTTAGCTACTTTACTAACGATTAAATCTTTGATAGTTCCTTCTTCACAAGCTAATTCATTAGCTTCATCTAAAGTTTTAGCATCACTATTTAAAATAGTATTACCAATGGTATCTATCATTTGTCTAAATTCTTCATTTTTACTAACAAAGTCTGTTTCACTATTTACTTCTAGAATAACAGCTTTATTATCTTTAACATAGATATTAGCTAATCCTTCCGCCGCAATTCTTGATTCTTTTTTAACTGATTTAGCAATACCTTTTTCTCTTAAATAATTGATGGCTTCTTCCATATTACCATTAGTTTCACTTAAGGCTTTTTTACAATCCATCATTCCGGCTCCAGAAACTTCCCGAAGTTCCTTAACCATATTTGCAGTAACTTCCATTTTTATTCCTCCTTATTTACTTAAATTTTCAACTAATTCATCTTTTTTCATTGTTGAATAACCTTTGATACCAGCATCTTTTGCCATGGCTTTTAGTTCTGATAAAGTTTTGCTACTTAATTCATCTTTTTCAGCCATTTCTTTAACTTCTTCAATAACTTCAGGTGCTACTTTTTCTTTTTCATCTTTAGTTGCTGTAGCATCTTCAGCTGGTTTCTTTTCTTCTTCCGTTACATAATCAACAATTTCTAAATTATTGGCTTCACATATAGCATTTGTTAATACCCCAAGCATAACTTTGATAGAACGAACAGCATCATCATTACCAGGGATAACATAATCTACATCATCAGGATCACAATTTGTATCAACAACACCAAATACTGGTATTTTTAATTTTCTTGCTTCCTTAATGGCATTATATTCCTTTTTAGGGTCAACAATAATTAATGCTTGAGGAAGTTTAGTCATTTCTCTAATACCACATAAAACCTTATTTAGTTTTTCGTATTCTTTCTTTAAACCTATAACTTCTTTTTTAGGTAATACTTCAAAAGTACCATTCTTTTCCATTTCTTCAATTTCTTCAAGTCTTTTAACTCTTTTACGAATAGTTCTAAAGTTAGTTAAAGTACCACCTAACCATCTTTCTACAACATAGTAAGAATTACTTCTTGTTGCTTCTTCTAAACAAACTTCACCAGCTTGTTTACGAGTTCCAACAAATAAGAACTTTCCTCCATTTTCGGCAATTGTTTTAACGGCTTCATAAGCACTTTCTAAACATGCCTTAGTTTTTTCAAGATCAATGATATAAATATCATCTCTTGAAGTATAAATATACTCTTTCATTTTAGGATTCCATCTTTTTGTTTGATGACCAAAATGAACTCCAGCTTCTAAAAGATTACTCATAGAAACTATTTCTGCCATAAATATCTCCTCCTTCGTTTTAACTTCTTGATATTTCTAAACATTTTCACCTATTCCTAGGCACTAGAAAATGCAATCCATACCAATGCTTTTTTCTTTTTATAGCATTTTTAATTTTACCAAAAAAAAACCATAATTACAAGTATTATTATACGTAATTATGGCATTTTTATGAAAAATAAGGAAAAACCTTAATAAATAAATGCTCCACCCCAGATAATAGCAAGTAAGATGAATAGAATTAATACGATAAAGAAGTAATTTCCATTCCATCCATTATTACCTTGGGATGAATTTTTACTACAACTCATAAATATACCTCCTTTTTAAAATTTATTTAAATAAATGCTCCTACTATGATTACTAGAAGAATAAATAAAACTAAAATTATTGCTGCACCTAAGCCATTTCCACAATTATTCATATATTAAACCTCCTTTATTTTCTTTTCACTAGTATAATATGGTTCTTCTAAATATGTGTGAGTGCTTTTATTTAGGTTATTTGTATTTCTAAAAGTTTGTGTTATAATGGTAACAAGGAGGAAAAAATGAAAAGAAAAATTGGAATTTTAAGTTTAGGAATTTTACTTTTAGCGGGATGTGGAAAAGTAAAATTAGAAAATGGAAAGGAAGCAGTTGTTACATTTAAAGATGATGTAAAAATAAGTATTGATGATTTATATGAAGAAATGAAAGATACTTATGCTTTACAAACTTTAGTTAATATGGTTGATAGTTATATTCTTGAAACAGAATTTAAAGATTATATTGATACCGCGAAAGATTATGCGAAAAGTTATGTAGATGGTATGGCTCAAAACTATGAAAGTGAAGATGCTTTTTTACAAGCTCTACAAGCTGCTGGTATATCTTCTAAAGAAGCATATCAAGATACTATTTATACATCATATATGGAAAATCATGCTATCGAAGAATATGCTAAGACTTTAGTAACTGATAAAGATATTGAAAAATATTATAATGATAAGGCTAAAGGCGATATTGAATTATCTCATATTTTAATTAGTCCTAAAACTAATTCAGATATGACTACTGATGAAAAAGATAAAGCTAAAGATGAAGCTAAGAAAAAAGCTGAAGATTTATTAAAGCAAATTAATGAAGCTGAAGATAAAGTTGCTAAATTTAAAGAATTAGTTAAAGATAATTCTGATGATGATGCGACTAAAGATGCTGAAGGTGCTTTTGGTAAGAGATTAACTTATGGTGATTTATCAAGTTCATATGATGAATTATTAGATGCTGCTTATAGTATTAATGATAATGAAGTTTATGGTAAAGTTGTTACAACTGAATTAGGATATCACATCGTTCTAAAAACTAAAACTTATGAAAAAGAATCAATTGATGATTTAAAAGAAGAAATTATTGATATTCTTTCTGAAGATTTATTAGCAAATACTGCTGATATTAGTATCAATGCTTTACAATATTATCGTAAAAATTATGAATTAGATATTAAAGATTCAGAATTAAAAAGACAATACGATAATTACATTAAAAGAGTTTTAGCAAGTACTAGTAGTAATACTACTGCTAATTAATAAGTAAATAAAAAAGGTTCATAGTGATTTATGAATCTTTTTTAATGCGTTATTTTAAATTTTATTTATTATACATCAAGAATATATGGGTCACTAACTGTACCAGTTCCCCCTTTATATTTTGTCATGTTAGATTCGAGATAAAAGGACGGACGGACCACACTCGCACTTGTGCCGACAGCGAGAGCAGTGCCGACATAACCAGTGGCATACACACCGAATGTTCGAACAGGGGACATGGTTCCATTGGTATAATCATATCTTTGTGTTATTAACCATTCCCATAAGCCCATGTATAACCAATTACTATCTGTTGCTGAACGATAATCATTATCTATTTCATGTTCTGGAAAACTTCCTACTGGATTGTTAAATTTATCCTTTTTTGTTCCATCACTTGTATAATCCCATGTTTCTATTTTTGGTTGCTTACTCCAATTATTTAGTGAGGCTCCATATAAATAATCACTTACATATAATAATCCTATTTTTTCTGGTTCTGTTGTTTTTAGTGTTTCCTTATCTATTAAATCTCCTAATTCATTATCATATACTATTTTAGCATTTGCTCCCCCTGCGATATTATCCCAAGTAGCATTTTTATTTCCCCATATCCATATGTGTTCTTTAATTAAATTTTGATATGTTACATTAAATGTACTTATGTATTTGTTATTTAAATGAATTCTGTTTAGAAGTGAAGTAGTCCAATTGGCTGCTGTTTTATCATCTCCATTTTCCTGCCATTTATATCTATCTACTTCTGTTAGATTTCCTTTATATCTATGGGTAAACGCATCTTTTTCTTCTTCGGTTACTGCAGCGCTATATGTAACATTTGCATAAGCACCATTTGTTTCTGGGTCTGCTTGAGATAAATCTCCACTTGGTTTTGTTGTTCCAGCCCCTAATAATTCTTTATTGGCATAATCGGCTTTCACTACTTTTATTCCATCTTCTCCAAAAGTTCCTACTATTCTAAATAGGTTATCTTTATTACTACTACAATCTGTTCCTAAACATATGTAGTTATTTACTTTTTCATAACTTCCTGTATATCTATATGAATTATCTCCCGCTTCTAATGCTCCTAATGTTTCTCCTCTTGTTGGATCATCTTTTCCATCATGGAAGATTAAATTACTTGCTCCATATACTGATTTGTCATGTAATTGTTGAATACAATTTGCTATGTTATCTCCACTTTTACATACATCTGATATATCATTTGCTAATTTTTCTGCTTGAATTATTATTCTTGCACTAAATTTTTTATTGGTATTTAATTGTTGGTCACTATTCAAGTTCTTAAATGTTACTTTTATGTTCCATGTATCTGTCTTTTGATGATCTACATCTCCTTTTGATACATTTATTTGGAAATCTTCTGCTAAAGCATATATACCTTCCCTTAATTCTGTTATATCATAACTATCATCTTCATTTTGTAATGTTGCCTTTTTTAATCCTTCTATTTCTTTATCAAAATTTGTAGGCCCTTCTATTGTTAAAAGTAACTCTGGTCTTGGATCATATCCTTTGGTTAAGCCATTATAATCTCTATTATTTCCTAAGGTTTTTTCATATTCATTTTTAAATACTAAATTTGGTAATGTATTATCTGGGTCAGTAAATGATGAATATTCTAAATCATTTTCTATTATTTCTAGATATACATTATATGTTTTTGTTGCTTCATTTGTTGTATTATTTGCTACTAATGTTGCTGTTACATTTGTATTTTGTGATACTCCTAGTCCATCACCTTTACTTAAATTATCCGCTGATACATTTAAAGTTAAATCACTACCTTTAGTAAAAGTTAGATTATCTGTTGTACCTGCTCCAACATTTATATTTGCATTTGCTTCATTCCCTGTTACTGCTTTAAAGTAAGCATATGTTGCTCCGGCTATTAAAGCTATTAATGTTACTATTCCTATTGATAAATATACTATTCCTTTCATTTTATTTTTATCATCCATGATACAACTCTCCTTTTATTATCAAATACCCTTATTTTTCCTGATATCATTATATATATATATATATTCTGTCAAGAGATATGGTTCAATTTAACAATTTCTTGACAAAAGAAAAAATCTTGTAAAATTACAAGACTTAATTATTTTCTAATTTGGTACTAACAATTTTAGAAACTCCCGATTCTTGCATTGTAATACCATATAATGTATCAACATATTCCATCATTCTCTTTTTATGAGTTATGACAATAAATTGACTTTTATTCTTTTCTTCATTTAAATATTTACCAAACATATCAACATTAGCTTCATCTAAAGCTGCTTCAGCTTCATCTAAGATAATAAATGGTGCCGGATTTACTTCAAGCATTGCAAATAATAAACAAATTGCCGTTAGAGCTTTTTCTCCCCCACTTAAGGATACTGGTGAAGATATTTTTTTACCAGGAGGAGTTGAAATAATATCAATTCCCGTATTAAGTAAATCATCAGGATCACTTAGTTTTAATTCGCCATGACCGCCTTTAAACATTAAAGTATAAATACGCGCAAATTCTTTTTTAATTTTATCAAAGGTTGTTTTAAATTTATCAACCATTATTTCATCCATTTCTTTAATGATATCTTTTAATTCACTACTAGCTTTTTCTAAATCTTCTTTTTGATTAGTTAAGAATGTGTATCTCGTATTTAACCTTTCATATTCATCTATGGCTCCAACATTAACATTACCTAATTTATTTAATTCTTTCTTTAAACTCATTACTTTTTCTCTCGCTATTTTTTCTTCAATATCTAAAGCATAATTAGTTATAGCATATTCATAAGTAATATTATATTCTTCATTTAAATTACGTAATAAAGTATCTAACTTAACTTCAGTTTTACCAAGTAATACTTCTTTATTTTTTAATTCATTTAATTTACTATTAACTAAAGCATTATTTTCTTTTATTTCTTTTTCTTTAATTGTTATTTCTTCCATTATGTTATGTTTTTCTTCAGTTAATGTATTTATTTCTTTTTCTAATAATTCTTTATTTTTACTAGCCACATTTATTTCTTCAATAATAGTTAATAAAACATTTTCGGTTTCATTAGTTTTTATTGCGTTAATTCCTTCTTTTTCACTACTTACTACTGTTAGTTTTTCTTCTAAATCATGTAGTGATGATTCTTTAGTAGCTAACAAAGAGTTTATATTAATACTTTCTTTAGTTAATTCATTATTTTTTTCCTCTAAAGAAATTATTTTTTTATTTATTAAGTTAATTTCTTCATTTAATGATTTAATTTCAATATTTAAAGTATTAATATTTTCTTTAATTTTATTTAATTCATTTTTTTGATAAATTATATTACTTGATTTACTAGTACCACCTGTAATAGAACCACCAATGTTATGAATTTCGCCATCTAAAGAAACTATTTTTACTTTATGATTTAGTAAAGTAGCGATTCTTTTTAATGCTTCAGCATCTTTAACTACAATTACACTACCAAGTTCGCGATCAATAATATTTTGATACTTTTCTTCATATTTAACTAAATCTTTAAATAAGCCAATAAATCCCGTTATTTTAGAAGCTTTAGTTACATCTTCATCATTTAAGTATCTACCCTTTATAACATTCATTGGATAAAAAGTTGCTCGACCTAATTTATTAGTTTTTAAGTAATCTATAGCCATTAGGGCAGCATCTTCATCATCAACAACAATAAAGTTTTTATTAAAGCCTAAGGCTGTATCTAAAGCAATTAAGTATTTATCATCAACAGTTATAAGTTTTCCAATCGTATTATGGATTCCTTTAAGTCGAGGATTATTTAAAATATTTCTTACGGATAAAGGACTTGAAGAATCATTTAGGATATTATTTTCAATTATTTCTTTATTATTTTCTAAAACAAATAAATTTTTATTTTTTGTAGCTAAATCATTTTGATAATTAGTTCTTTCTACTTTTAATTTAATAATATCATTACTTACTTCTTCATTATCCGTCATTACTTTCTTTAAGTTATCTTTTAAAGAAGCAATATCTTTATCTAATATTTCTTTATTTTTGGTAATATTTAATTCTTCTTCTTTTAACTTAATTAAGTTTTCATCAATACTTTTAGCATCAGCATTATATTTTTGACGTTCCATAGTTAGTTGTTTATCTTTATTTAAATTAGCTAATTCTTTCGTGATATTTAATAATTTTTCTTGAGCCCCATTAATTTTATCATCAATGTTCATACTAGTTGCTTTTAGTTTTTCTAACTTTGCATCTTCCACGGAAGAATCATTTTTTTCGACACTCTTTTTTAAAATTTCAATTTTGGTTTGACTATTTTTATAAGTTTCATTTAATTCAGTAATATCATGACATATTAAAGCAATATCAATAGCCTCCAAGTCATTTTTAATTTCTAAATACTTTTTGGCTAAGATACTTTCTTTTTCTAAAGGTTTAACGGTTTCTTCTAGTTCTTTAATTATTAAATTAATTCTTAAAAGATTTTCTTCCGTTTTTTCTAATTTTCTTAAACTTTCTTCTTTCCGTTTTTTGTATTTTAAAACTTTAGCACTAGATTCAAAATATATTCTTCTATCCGTACTTTTACTATTAACAATATCCGTGACATTCCCTTGACTAATTATATTAAAAGCACCATTACCAGCACCAGATTCCATAAATAAATCCGTGATATCTTTTAGACGAACCCGACTATTATTTAAGTAATATTCATTTTCGCCAGTATTATAAACTACTCTTTTAACTTCAATTTCATTAAATTCACTATTTAAATAATGGTCGGTATTATCAAATACTAAAGCAACCATTGCTCTTTTTAATGGTTCTCTAGTTTGGGAACCATTAAAGATAATATCACTCATCGTACTAGAACGCAAAGACTTGATGGATTGTTCTCCTAAAACCCATCTTACCGCATCAACAATATTACTTTTTCCACTCCCATTTGGGCCAACTATGCCGGTTATTCCTGAATTTATTTCTAAATTTAGTTTATCGGCAAAAGACTTAAACCCTTGAGCTCTAATACACTTTAAATACATTTTTAACCTCTATTTTGCACACTTAAAATACGCATCTTTCGCCGCTTGTTGTTCGGCTTCTCTTTTACTTTTACCAATACCCCGACCATATACTATATTATCTATTTTGACTGCTACTTCAAAAGTTTTATTATGAGCTAAACCATATTCTTTAATTAGTTCATAATCAACTACTCTTTTACCCCCTTGCACTAATTCTTGCAAGCGAGTTTTATAATCCGTATTAAAATCTAAATCCTTTTTGATATAAGGAATAATAATACCTTCAATATATTTTTTAACCACATTAAAACCTTGGTCTAAATAAATGGCGCCAATTACAGCTTCAAAAACATCAGCCATAATTGTATTATTAACATTATCTTTTTGACCAACACCAACTTTAATTTCATCGAGAAAACCTAAATCATGAGCATAGGTTGCTAAAGCATTTTCACAAACATAATTAGCTCGATGTTTAGTCATTTCGCCTTCTTTATAATTAGTATGTTTATAAAAATAATCACTCATTACTAATTCTAAGACTGCATCACCTAGAAATTCTAAACGTTCATAGTTTTCTTTTTCATGATGTTCATTAGTATAACTACTATGAGTTAATGCTGTTTCAATTAATTTAGAATTTTTCATTTTGATATTAAACTTTTCTAATGCTTTCATACTTTTCACCATTCTCATCTTATTTTACTAAATTTAAGACAAAAAGTCTAGATTGAATATTCTTTTATAGAAAGCTAAAATGGGCAAAAACACATCTAATGATGTGTTTCTAACAAATTTTAGTCTTTTATTATTTATTCAAATTTTTTCTTTAAATTTTTATACATCAAGAATGTATGGGTCACTAGCTGTACCAGTTCCACTTTTATATTTTGTCGTGTTAGATTCGAGATAAAAGGACGGACGGACCGCATACGCAATCGTGCCGACGCAGTGGCCGTTGACATGACCGGCTGCAAGCACAGTGAACGCACCGACAGGAGTGACACGGTCATTATTTATGGTTATTAACCATTCCCATAAGCCCATATATAACCAGTTACTATCTGTAACTGAGCGGTAATCATTATTTACTTGTGTTTCTGGAAAACTTCCCGCTGGATTACCTTCCTTATCAGCTTTACCTGAGTCCATATTATAACCCCATGTTCCTGTATATGATTGTTTATTCCAATTTTTTGGCGTTGCTCCATATAAGTAATCACTTACATATAATAATCCTATTTTTTCATTATCAGTTTTTTGATTTGGGTTTGAATTTTTACCAATTTCATAGTCATATACTGTTTTGGCATTTGTTCCTATGACTATATTGTTCCATGTTGCATTGTCATTTCCATATATCCATGTATGTTTTTTTATTAAACTTCGATATGATTCTTCTATATTATTATAATAATTTGTATTTAAATGAATCGTGTTTAATAATGCTGTTTTCCATTCAGCCAGTGTTGATTCACTTCCGTTTTCTTGCCAATAGTATCTATCTACTTCTGTTTCATTTCCTTTATAACGATGGGATACTGCATCTTTGTCTTCGTTATTTCCAGAACCTACTTTATTTACAAGTCCTGTATATGAACCATTTGTTGCTGGATTTACAGTATCTCCAGCTGGTTTTGTATTTCCAGTACCTAGCAATTCTTTATTTGCATAGTCAGCTTTTACTACTTTTATTCCATCATCTCCAAAGGTTCCTATTATTCTAAATAGATTATCTTTATTACTACAATCAGTTCCTAGGCATATGTAGTTATTTACTTTTTCATAACTTCCTGTATATCTATATGAATTGTCTCCGGCTTCTAATGCTCCTGATGTTTCTCCTCTTGATGTATCATCTAATCCATCATGATATATTAAATTACTTGCTCCATATACTGAATTCTTATGTAATTGTTGAATACAATTTGCTAAATTATCTCCACTCTTACATACATCTGATAAATCATTGGCTAATTTTTCTGCTTGAATTATTATTCTGGCACTAAATTTTTTGTTGGTATTTAATTGTTGGTCACTATCCAAGTTTTTAAATGTTACTTTTATGTTCCATGTATCTGTCTTTTGATGATTTGCATCTCCTTTTGATACATTTATTTGGAAATCTTCCGCTAAGGCATATATTCCTTCTCTTAATTCTGTTATATCATAACTATCATCTTCAGTTTGTAATTTTGCTTTTTTTAATCCTTCTATTTTTTTATTAAAGTTTGTAGGTCCTTCTATAGTCAAATATAACTCTGGTCTTGGTTCATATCCTTTGGTTAACCCATTATAATCTCTATTATTTCCTAAGGTTTTAGCATATTCTGTTTTGAATACTAATGGGTCTTCATCTGTTTCATATGATGAGTATTCTAAATCATTTTCTAAGATTTCTAAATAAACATTATACGTTTTTGTTGCTTCATTTGTTGTATTATTGGCTACTAATGTTGCTGTTACATTAGTTTGTTCTGATACACCTACTCCATTACCCTTACTTAAATTATCCGCTGATACATTTAAAGTTAAATCACTACCTTTAGTAAAAGTTAGATTATCTGTTGTACCTGCTCCAACATTTATATTTGCATTTGCTTCATTCCCTGTTACTGCTTTAAAGTAAGCATATGTTGCTCCGGCTATTAAAGCTATTAATGTTACTATTCCTATTGATAAATATACTATTCCTTTCATTTTATTTTTATCATCCATGATACAACTCTCCTTTTATTATCAAATACCCTTATTTTTCCTGATATCATTATATATATATATATATTCTGTCAAGTAATTTTAGATATTTTGTTGTCTAGTTTACTCTATTTTACTTTTATCTTTTTCAATACAATTTGATTTATTCTTGTTATTTTTTTTGACATTAAATTATGTTAAATTTAACATAATCTTTTTTATGTTAAGGATTTAGTTATGTTAAGAAATTAAAAAGAACCCCATATAAATAGGGATATCTTCAAATTTTTCTTAACATAACTTTTTGTTAAAATTGTATTGTATTCATAAAAATAAGGAGTGTGATAAAAGATGGATACAATACAAATTAAAGGCTCTTTTAAAAGAGTAAATCAATTTTTAAAGGAAGGAGGACCATTATTAGAAAATAAAATTGATAACAAAATAGTTAAATCTTATTATTGTTATTTAAAATTATTAAATAATAAAGAAAATACAATATGTGAAAAATTAAGATTTATATATTTATTAGAACAATATCTTATTTCTAAAGAAAAAAATCTTAAAAATTTTGATAAGGAAGACATTTATAATTATTTTAATATTTGTACTAATTTGTCTTGGTGTTTAACTAGGCAAGATAGAAATAAGTTTGATATTAAAACCTTTTTAAATTGGGCATATCAAAATAATTTAGTTAAGATATCTGGAGATATGATTTTGCCTAAAATAGCATGGCATAGAAATACCAATATAAGAACTTATTATACAAAGGAAGAAATAACTAAAATGTTAAATGCAATAGATATAAGAACTAAACAAGGTAAAGAAGATTATTTAATATTAAGTTTAATATGTTATTTAGGATTGAGAATAAGTGATATCATTAATTTAAAATTAAGTAATATTGATTTTAATGAAAACACAATAGCAATAATTCAATATAAAACAGATAATTTATTAACTTTACCTCTTATAGATAAAGTTAGATATCCATTACTTGATTATTTAAAAAATGTAAGACCTAAATGTGATTTAGATTATATTTTTATAACTTTAAAAAAGCCATATAGACAACATATTGAATTAAAAACATATAATCATAAAGTTAAAAACTATTTAATTAAAGCAGGTGTAGATATTAATGGAAGAAAACATGGATTCCATAGTTTAAGACATAGTTTTAGTACATTACTTTTAAAAGAAAATATCTTTATATTCTATTTCAACAATATTAGGTCATCAAGATATTAAAACAACTATGACTTATTTAGATATAGATACTTCAAAACTTAAAGAACTAGCTTTGGAGGTACCAAATGTTAAATAATTATAATTTCAAAAGTATTTTAAAAAATGAATTACGATACTTTATAAAATACAAAAGAAGTTTGGGACTAAAATATGAGAAAGAAATTTCAAGACTGCATTATATTGATAATATTTTATATAAACTAAAACTTAAAAATAAAATAATAACTAAAGAAACGTTTTATGAGTTAACCAAAAGAAATAATAAGCAAGGTGAAAACTATGCTAGACAATATGGAGTAACAAAAGATTTCTGTAAGTTTTTAATATTTAATGAATATAAAAATATTTATTATGAGGAAAAGAAATTTAATATTGTGAATAATTACAAACCAGTTATATTTACTGACGAAGAAATTAACTTATTATTTCAAACAATAGATAAAGAAAAAAATAATCATATTAATAATAAATATTACAAAGTGTATTATAGTTATTCAATTATCTTTAGATTATTATATTCTTGTGGTTTAAGGATTTCTGAAGCAATAAAAATAAATATTGATGATATCAATTTTAATGAAAATACCATTAATATTATTGATTCTAAAAGACATATTTCTAGAGTAGTTGTGTTTTCTAATTCTATGAAAAAATGTTTATTAGATTATATAAATTTCTTTGAAATAAATGATGGTTTATTATTTAAAAATTCAAAAGATAAGGAAATTGATAAAAGTTGTTTACGATCTTACTATAAAAAAATACTTATTAAAAGTAATTTAAATGAAAATGCCCATATCCATGACCTTCGTCATGTTTTCTGCAATGAAGCTTTTAATCAAATGTTAGAAAAAGGATATGATGAAAATGTTGTTATAGTTTATCTTTATAAATATTTGGGACATAAAACTATTACAGAAACTGAATATTATCTACATTTTACTGATTATAATAAAAATAAATTACTTGAAACT
>CANPZG010000009.1 GCA_947588765.1 uncultured Bacilli bacterium | reverse complement strand
GAACCATAGCATTATACAATGAGCAATTTCTTCCGCATAGCGTACCTTTAAATATTCTTTTTGTTTTTCTCGTAAAATATCTAATTTTTTTTCTTCATCACCCTCAATGTCTTTTTCATTATCTTTTGTTATTTCATTACAATACATATAAATTAAGCCTCCAATTTATTCCATACATAGTGTATGGAATATGAAATAATTATACATTCATAGTGTATGCTATGTCAATAGGTGGTAAATAGTGAAGATTGTAGCAAACAATTATGAAACAAAAGATATTATTAGAATAATGAGAGAATGTACAAATAAAACCCAACCTGATTTTGGTAAACAAATTGGTATGAGTGGTAGTAGTATCCAGAGCTATGAAAGGGGTATAAGAAAATATAAATTTGAAACATTAATGAAAATAGCCCATAAATATAATTTTGTTGTAATCATTGAAAAAAATGAACCATACTCAACGAATGGAAAATGATTTTTTAAAACATTCATATTGTATGCTAATGGCAGGATGTGAAATAATGAGAATAATAGCAAATAATTATAGTGAAAAAGATGTTATGAAGATTATGAGAGAATGGTCAAATAAGAAACAAGCTGAATTTGGAAAAAGTTTAGGATTAAGTGGAATGACCATTCAAGGTTATGAGCGTGGTATTAGAAGATATACTTTTGAAACATTAATGAAGATTGCTAAAAAATATGGTTATACAATTACTATTGAAAAGAAATAGTTGGTACAAAAATTATTAAAAATTTTTTAATTAATTAATTTTTTATTGTACCAAATCGTGTGTATTTTTATAGCAGGATAACTTTGGCTGACAATCTTCTTCCCAGTGGGAAGAAAAGGCATAAATTAGGGATAAATATCAAATTCCAATGTCATACATTTATTTTTTTGTCTTACTATTGTCATACAATATATACTTTAAATTAATCAATTTAAAGTAAAAATAATCTTAAATTAGTTTAATTGTCTACCAAATGTCCGACAGGAAAATTTAAAAAATGATTTAGTTTGTACCAATTATTTTATAAAATTTTAGCCTAATTATAAAATATTGGTACTTTTTTATTATCACCTCCAATAAAAAAAAGATTCCTTTTTAGAGAAATCCTATCATATAAATAATACCATTAACTTTTTTTAAACTCAATGCAAAAATAAAGCATTTTATAATGTGTTTTTAATGTTTAAAATAAGCATTAATGATATAATTGTTATAGGTGTTTTAAAATGTTAAAAGTTGAAAAAGAAATTAATGACTTTGCTTCTACTCATAAAGAATTATTAAAATATTGGAATTATGAAAAAAATACTATTCAACCGAATGAGATAACTTATGGATCACACCAAAAAGTTTGGTGGATATGTGAAAAATGTCATAATTCTTATGAATCTTCAATAAAACAATTTGTTTATGGCACAAGATGTCCTTATTGTGCGGGACAAAAAGTTTTAAAAGGTTATAATGATTTTGAAACATGGTGTAAAAATAATAATTTTCAAAATTTATTAAAAGAGTGGGATTTTAATCTAAATGAAAAAAAGCCTAATGAAATAGCCGTTAAATCAAATATACCAATAAATTGGATTTGTTCTAAATGCAATTGGAAATGGAAAACCCCATTAATTAATAGAACCAAAGCTAATCCTACAGGTTGTCCGTCGTGTGCAAATAGAGTACTAAATGTTGGATTTAATGATTTAGAAACGAGATATCCGGAAATTGCAAAAGAATGGAATTATGAAAAAAATTATCCTTTAAAACCAAGTGAAATAATTTGTGGTACTTCAAAAAAATATTGGTGGAAATGTAAAAATAATCATGAATGGCAAGCTGCAGTTTCAAGTAGGGTTAAAGGACATTTTTGTAAAGAATGTGATAAAAGAAAACGAATATCAATTGCTGAAAAGATTATTGTATTTTATTTAAAAATGGCTTCTATTGCTATAGAAGAAAACAAAAAAATAGGAAAAAGGGAATTAGACATATTTATACCTTCAAAAAATATTGCAATAGAGTATGATGGTCAGCGGTGGCATAAAAATCGAGATAAAGATATTGAAAAAAATAAATTGTGTCAAAATTTAGGAATAATATTATATAGAATTAGAGAACCTTTAATCGGTACTTTGAATGACACATCTATTGATTTAGTAATTAATAATTTAACATCTGATTTTTCATATATGAATAAAATTATAAAATTACTATTTGAAAAATTGAATATTAATTTTTATGACATAGATGTTAATCGCGATTATTTAAAAATATACCAATATTTCGAACAATATCAAAAATTCTCATCGATAGTAGAAACTAATCCTGACTTAATATGTGAATGGCATCCAACTAAAAACGGAAAATTAAGACCGGAAAATTTTTCAAAGGGAGATCATACAAAAATATGGTGGATATGTTCTAAATGCGGTTACGAATGGCAAACAAAAATTTATGTTAGATGTAATGGTTATGGGTGCCCTATGTGTAATAGGAAACGAAATTCAATTAAACTTTCAACACCACATATAGGAATTGATGATTTAGCAACAATAAATCCAAAATTGGCTAAAGAATGGAATTATAAAAAGAATGGCGATTTAACACCACAAAAAGTCTATGGAAATAGCAATAGAAAAGTATGGTGGCTTTGCAAAAATGGGCACGAATGGCAAGCAACAATTGATAATAGAAACAAAGGAAGAAATTGTCCTTATTGCTCAAACAAAAAAATTTTAATAGGTTATAATGATTTAGCAACTATTAATACTAAATTAGCCAAAGAATGGAATTTTAAAAAGAATGGCAATTTAACACCTCAAAAAGTAACTGCAAATAGTAATAAAAAAGTATGGTGGATATGTAAAAATGGTCATGAATGGCAGGCATGTATTGCTGATAGAAATAATGGAACAAATTGTCCTTATTGCTCAAACAAAAAAGTTTTAATTGGCTATAATGATTTGGCTACAATTAATCCTGAATTAGCCAAAGAATGGAATTATAAAAAGAATGGCGATTTAACCCCTCAAAAGGTAACAGCAAATAGCAACAAAAAAGTATGGTGGATATGTAAAAATGGCCATGAATGGGAAGCAATAATTAGTAATAGAAATCGTCGTAATTCTAAATGCTCAAAATGTAAAAATATATATTAATATTATTTTAGTAAGCAGGATAAGTAGTTTCTATGATACATTCGTCATCTTCTAAATATCCTTCTAAACAAGTATAACTTTTGTCAGCAGGAAGACAATTACTTGAATATAATGGAGATGCATGGCAACATTTATCTCCTTTAACGATATATGATGGATGACCGCTACAATCATATACGACTTGAGCAGGTGTACTATGTTTAACAATACAGGTATTTCCTTTTAGAATATCACCTTCATCACAATGATTTCCACCTAATGCAGTTCCGTTATTTGTCAATTTAAAAACTAATAATACCACTACTACAATAATCCCACAAGTTATTACAATATACATTAAAGTTCTAAAAAAATTGTTCATATCTACTCACCATTATAATTATAAATTAATATTTTATTTACAGCAATTACATATTAAAAAAAATTTATTTATTTTACATAAATATGGTCAAAAAATCATTTTAAAAATCCTTTGGCCGTTTGTGGCCAATTTGTGGCCAAAAAAGATTAAATATAATTAAATATATTTAAAATTAATAAAAGTTAAAGTATGGCTAAATAAGAAAACTTTTTAGCATATATTGGCGAAATGTAAATAATTAATAAATTAATTTTAACCCAATTTTAATTCTAAAAAATAGCTGAAAATCCTTGTGTCGCTGGTTCAATTCCCGCTGGAGCCACCAAAGTAATCAACAAAAATGTCCGATATATTTGGGCTTTTTTAATGCCGAAAATTTTAGGACAAAAAACATCACCTGTAGTTTTTAGAAAACTTTTAACTTTTTATTTATTAAGGGAATTGACAAATAGGTTATTACTAATACCAGTATGATATAATATTTAATGAAACAAATAGTAATTTGTAAAGAAAATTCTATTTTAAAGGAGGTTCATAATGAAAGAGTGGCTTGATAATATTAGAAAACCTAATAAAGATATAATAATATCTAAAAAAATTATATATAGTTTATTGATACTATTATTAGGTATAATTTTAGGTATTTTTTCCAAATGGTTAGATAATCTTGCTATCAATGATGCAATATGGTGGCAACACATATTAGGAATAATAGATTTAAGAAATGTTTTTTCGGATATAGGAATATGGCTATTTCTAGCAATAACTATTTCTATATTTAGTAAAACACCATTAAGAGCAAGTTTAAATGTATTTTTATTTTTTGTAGGTATGACAGTAAGCTACCACCTATATACGATTATGTTTAGTGGTTTTAATCCCAAAAGTTATATGATGATTTGGTATGGAATAACTGCTATAACTCCTATACTTGCATTTATTTGTTGGTATGCAAAAGGAAATAATAAAATTTCAATTATAATTTCTAGTGCAATATTAGCAGTAATGTTGATAGAATCTTTTAGTGTTGGAATTTGGTATTTTTATTTTAAAAGTATAATAGACACATTATTATTTTTAGGAACAATGACAGTTTTATATACGAAACCTAAAAATAGTGTTTATAGTTTATTATTTGCAGTAATATTAGTAATAGTATATAGTTTAAGACTATACATATAATTTGGAGGAGTTGATATAATGGCTACGACAAAAGAATATAGAGATTTTGTATTGGAACAATTAAGTTTATTAGATAATATTACTTGTAAATCAATGATGGGAGAATATTTACTTTATTATAATGGAATATTATTTGGTGGTATATATGATGATAGATTACTTGTTAAAATAGTAGATGGTAATAAAAAATATAATATGAAAGAATCTATTCCTTATGATAGTGCTAAACCTATGTATTTAGTTGCTGATATAGATAATAAAGAAACATTAAGAGAAATTGTTATTGAAACTTGTAAAGGCTTACCAATAAAAAAGTAAAGTGGTTTAAATTATATGAATTAAAAAAATCTAAAATTAGATACAAATGATGTAGTAGAGTATTGTAAAAATAAAGTTTTAGAAAAAAATTGTAATATATTTAAACAAGGAAAGAATTGGTATTGTGAGAATGAAAATATAATAATAACTATTAACTCATATAGCTATACAATTATAACAGCACATACTATTCGTTAAATTACAATTTATCTAACTCTCACTTTATGTCCTGTCAATATTTTGCAGTAATTATATAATTGTTCTTGAAAGGAGCAAAAACTATGGATCAAGAAAAAATTGGAAAATTTATTGCTGAACTTCGTAAAGAACAAAATATGACACAAGAACAATTAGCAGAAAAAATGGGAGTAACAGACAAATCAATAAGTCGATGGGAAAATGGTAAAACAATGCCAGATATTTCAATGCTTAATATATTAGCTAATGAACTTAATTGTACGATACAAGAATTATTAAATGGTAGAAAGATGACAAAAGAAGAATTGTTGGATTTAAGAGAAACTATTAATAATTTAATTGAATATGAATCTAATCAACAAATTAAAAAAGATAAGAAATCCAACAAATATACTATGATTGGTATTATTACTTTTGTTTTAGCAATATTTAATAATGAGTTTGGTTATTTAAATTATGTTTTTACACCTAATATTGTAGAATTTGTAGAAGGAACATTATATAGTATTAGTATATGTGCTAATATGATTAGTTTATATGATCGTTCTCATAACATTTCTGTTAGTGAAAGAAAAAAAGAACTTATAAAAAAATTAAATAAGAATTAAATAACAATTACAATTTGCTTGATCATATAAAATTGTGAATTTTATATAGTGGTTTGTAGAACAAATGATTATTGCAAATTATTTTCTTTTATGATAATATTAGAAAAAAAATAAAAGGAGACTTTTTATGAGAAAGAATATTAAAGTTACAGAAGCAATATTCCCAATGCCAGTATTAATGATAGCTACTTATAATGAAGATGGAAGTATTGATGTTATGAATGCAGCATGGGGAACAATGCTAGAAAGAGATCAAGTAATGCTTAATTTAACAGAAACACATAAAACTGTTAAAAATATTAAGGAAAGAAAAGCATTTACTGTTAGCATAGCTGATAGTAACCATGTTGTTGAAGCTGATTATTTTGGAATAGTATCTGGAAATGATACACCAAATAAATTTGAAAATAGTGGTTTAACTGCTACAAAGTCAGAAAATGTTGATGCCCCAATTATCAATGAATTTCCAATATGTTTAGAATGTGAATTTATAGAATACGGAGAATGTGGGGTAATTGGAAAAGTAGTTAATGTTACTGCTTTAGAAAAAGTAATGAATGGGGATAATGTTGATGTATCATTGGTTAATGCTATTGCATTTGATCCATATACTCATGGATATTATAAAGTAAATGAAAGAGTTGGAAATGCTTTCAAAGATGGATTACAACTAAAAAAATAATAAATATTATCTATCTTTTATAATTTATTTGATAAAAGAAAAATAAGGGGCTTAATCTAGTAAAAGGAGATAAAAGAATGACAAAATGTTTAGATTATTATGATGAAGTCTTAAAAGTTGGGGATAAAGTTAAATCAGTTATAATTGATGATAAAATTGTTGATGATGAAGGTATCATAACAAAAATTTATTTTAATCCCAAGAATAATAGTTATTATTTAAATATCTTAAATGAAACGGGATTTCTTTTAACAAAAAGAAAAGCCCAAAATTATACGACGATTACAAGATATGAAAAATATAATCCCATTGAATATACTTACTTTTTAGATTTAGATTATGTTTCTCAAGGCTATCATTTGATGGTTCTTGATAACAATACTCCTACAAAAATTGATTTTCCTCCATATTCTTTTATGGCAGTTTTATACGCTCGATATAAGACTGGAGTATATGAACAAGATGAGTTTATACCAAAATTTGGATTTATTTTAGAAGAAAATGTGACAATTAAAAAAGAAAAAGACTTAAGAGGTAATTGTAATCATTTATATAAGCCAACTATTAATGATAAAACTTATCACATTCCTTTTCCTTTTTCTTATCGTACTTTTAAAACAAAGATGGAATTAATAGAATACCTTCAAGAACTAATTATATATTTTCATGAAGTTGATTTATCGATGTTTAGTTTGGATATAGCTTTTCAAGATAATGAGGTAGCCCAAAAAGTTGATTATGAGTTAATGCGTAAGTTAAAGCGGTCAATGTAAGTATTGTTTGCTTTTTAGTATGTATTAGTATATAATAGGCAATAAAAATGAGGTGAAAGTATGATAGATACTGAAAATATTAAACTTAAAAATGTTATGGGTTTTTATATGTTAGCAAATAATTTAAAATATGTTACTCGAGATAATAAACAAAGTATAGCGGATCAAGTATATGGGGCAATGATTCTTTCGGTAGCTATGAACTCTGAATATCAAAAATGTGAAAATATTAGTCAAACAATAAAAGCAATTTTACTTGAAACTTTAAGCTTTTACTATCCTAATGAAACCATTGCTATGACTATAGATAAATCAAATTTTGCATATGAATGCATAATGTCAGAATTAGAATTAGAATATTTTTTTGAAAAATTTTTAGTTGAAAAAAACATTGATGCTAACAACGTTGATGAATTATACATTATTGCTAAAAATAATGGGTTTATGGTTAGATTTGGAAATGATGAAACTAAAAATTACGAAATTTTTAAATTTTATTATAAAAATCGTACTTTAAAAAAGAAAGAACGCAGTGGCTGGGATTCAAAACATTGGAATGTTTCAATAAATAGAATTGAAAGAATTTCTGAACACATTGTGGGAACAATAGCTTTAGCAATGGCTATAACTAAAGAATTTAATTTTAAAGTTGATATTGATAAAGTAATTACAACTTTATGTGTTCATGAAATAGGGGAAATAAATATTGGTGATATAACTCCTTTTGATGGTATTACACCAGAAGAAAAAGCAGAAATTGAACATAAAGCAATGAAAGATGTTTTAGGTAATCTTAAAGATAAAGATTTATTATTAAAAATGCTTTTTAGTTTTGATGAACAAGATACTTATGAAGCCAAATTTGCTCATTGTTGTGATAAATTAGAAGCTGATATTCAAGCTAAAGTATATCAAGATATGGGTTATCAACATTCTTTAGATGACCAAAAGAATAATGTTGTTTTTAAGAGTAGTAAAATACAACAAATTATTCAAAATGGAGCTAAAACAGCATTTGATATATGGTATGAATGGGATAAAAATATTTATACTGAAGAACCAATATTTACTAAAACATTACAATATGTTAAAAATAACAAATTAAAAGATATATGCTAAAAATAAAAAACATACCCAAATTTAGAAAAACTCTTTTATCAGAAGAAAAGTTAAATATTATATTGTTTAAAAAAATTGTTTTTTGTAAATTATAAATAAATATTTAGCATAATAAAGTATTTAGTAGTATAATTAAAGTATCTTATAGGAGTAATATATGAAAACAGTTGATTTATTTAATGAATTATTACTTATTAAATCTATGCAAGAAATAGCTGATGAATTATGTTTACATATAGGAACTGTTAGAAGATGGAAAGAAAAAAACGATGTTCCTGATAAATACTATAATGATTTAAATTCTATGCTTGAATTTAAATATGAACCAAAAGAAGATTATCGGGATAAGGATCAATTTTATACCACAATTGAAACTGCTGAATACTGCTATAAGAAAACCTTAGAGGTAATGAAAAAATTAGCATTGCCAATAGATGAATATATATTTATAGAACCAAGTGCTGGATGTTGTAGTTTTTATAAACTTTTGCCACCAGAAAGAAGAATAGGTATAGATATAGAACCTAAAGGAGCATTAAAAGAAGAATTAATTGAATCTGATTATTTAAAGTATGTTCCCCAACAAAATAATAAATATGTAGTTATTGGAAATCCTCCTTTTGGTTTAAGAGGAAATTTAGCTCTTCGTTTTATTAATCATTCCTATGATTTCGCTGATATTGTAGCATTTATATTACCACCTTTATTTAATTCTACAGGAAAAGGTGTACCAATGACGAGGGTTAAAGGTTATAAGTTAGCCCATACGGAAAATTTAAAAAGAAATGCTTTTGAATATCCAGATGGCTCTCAAGTAAATGTTGCTACTATCTTTCAAGTTTGGACTAAGGTAAATATCGATAAAATAGAAAAAAAAGATATTAAAACATGTAATTCGTATGCTAAAGTTTTTAGTTTATCAGATGGTGGTACCCCATCTAGTACGAGAAATAAAAAGATGTTGGATAAATGTGATGTTTACTTACCATCAACATGCTTTAAGGGAATGAAAGCCTATAATAGTTTTATAGAACTTCCTAATAAAAGAGGATATGGTATAGTTTTTTATAAAAATAAAAAGGAGTTAATAGAACTTTTTAAAAAGAAAATTAATTGGGAAAGTGTTGCATTTGTTTCTACAAACGGAGCATTGAATTTAAGAACTGATTTAATATTAAATCAATTAATTGAAAGAGGTTATGTTGATGAATGATTTAGAAATGCTTTTGAAAAATATTTTAGATAAAATGGTAGTAGAAGATATGCCAGAACAATGGATAAATTCTAAATTTTTACAACAAAGATTAATTCAAATTGATAAAAGAGGTAGTGTTGGTGAAAGATTTTATATGTTAGCCTTAGCTCAATTATATCCTCGAAGAATTGAATATAGAGATGGCGATCAAGGAGATTGGGATTTAAAAATTGGCAAAATGAAATTTGAAATAAAAACTGCTTCTTTAGATAAAAACGGCAAATTTCAAAATGAAGGGTTAAAGAAAAATGGCGATTATAATGGCGTATTATTTTTAGGAATAGCTCCAAATGATATATACATGTATTGTATTAAAATTGAAAATATTGATTTTGATAATTTAAAGATTGATCATAATGGAGTTCATGTTAATCTTCATAATAGAGGTCGAGATGGAGAAGAAAAACATGCAACAGGAGCAGGCTATAAATGTGATTTAAAACCAGAACAAATGGTAAAAATATCAACACTAGATGATTTAAAGATTGTCTTTGAAAAAGAATTTGGTAATGATATTAAATAAATATTAAAATATATTTTTAGGTGTAGATGATGTCTACATTTTTTGTTATTGAAAAGTGATATGCTATAATACTTAATATGGTAAAAAAATAAAACTCTCGCTTTATGTCCTATTAATTATTTTCAAAAATTTATATAATTTTTTTGAAAGGAACAAAAATATGAATCAAGAAAAAATAGGCAAGTTTATTGCTAAATTAAGAAAAGAGAAAAAATTAACTCAAGAACAATTAGCTGAAAAGTTGGGAGTAACTGCTAAATCTGTGAGTCGTTGGGAAAATGGTGTTTGTTTACCCGATGTATCTTTATTTAAAGACTTATGCAATATTTTAGGAATAACTTTAAATGATTTCTTTGCTGGTGAAAAAATTAAAGAAGAAAAATTTAAAGAACAAGCTGATAATAATTTATTTAATGCTTTAGAAAATAGTTCTTTTACTTTAAAAGAAAAAATAGAATATTTTGGTAAAAAATGGGATAAAGAACATTTTATTGAACTTACTATTGCTATGATTATCATTGTTGGGTTTATCATTTATGGTTTTATAAAAGATAATGGAATTCAGTATCTATTTATGATTATAGGTTTTACTTATGGAATATGGGAAAACAATAGAAAGAAAGCTTATATAGAAAGAAATGCTTATAGACAAATTGCAAATAAAAAATAATAATGTTATTAAATTAGCATTATTATTTTTTATGTTTAATATTTGTTTTATCTTGGGGATTAATACCTAAAACATTACTAACTGTATCAATACCAACAGTCCAATCAATATTAATATTTCTTTTTTGACGAATGTTTTCATATTCAACATACATTTTATAATATTCCTCTAATTCTTTTTTGTTTAGGCTTAAAAGAGTAGCATTAAAATTCCTTCTTTGTTGGTCAATACTATTATCTTTCATATTTGCTGCATTGTTAAGGCAATAATCTAAAAATACTTTCATTTTTTCATCTAGATCAATTATAGAGTATTTTAATATTTCATCAGTTAGTACCATGTCTAATAATTGAGGAGTCTTTCGGGCAATATTATGAATTGTACTAACGACATTATTAATTTGTTCTATTTCTTTTTCATTCATAGTTTTTCTCCTTTTGAAAAAGATTATAACACATATTAAGAAAAAAGTAGATAAAATTATTGCAAAAATCTTAATTTCATTTTAAAATATATCTTTATAAAGGAGCTTATTATGGTAGATAAAATACAAGATATATCTTATGATTTACAAATTTATAATAATTATGCAGACTATCCTATTGTTTGGAGTGCAAGTATTGAAAATTTTGATTTTGAGAAATTACTTACTCATCCTAATCCTGAAATTAGAGAATTTAGTTTTATTTTAATAACAAAATATTTAAAGTATGAAGATAAAACAACAGTTATTCCTTTAATGATAATATATTTAAAACAAGATTGGGAAATTCACTTTGAATATTTCAAAACATATTTTGGCTTTAGAAAAAGTACTTCATGTAGCAATAGATACCAATCAATGTCTTTCGCCGGAAAACTAAAAAAATATCCTTGTAAGACCCAAGAAGAAATGATGAATAAATGTAATCGAATTTGTAGTACTTTAACTATTAAAAATACTATTGAAAATAAATCATTAGTTAGAAAGAAATTTTAAATATCTAGAAATTATCAAGTAAAATTGATAATTTTTTATTGACTTTTTTAGAACTTTAATATATTATTGTATTAAGTAAGTAATACAATTAAGAAAGGAGCTATTATGAATTTTATATTTGATAATGATAGACCTATATATATTCAATTAGTAGAGCAATTACAAATATTTATCATTTCTGGAAAAATACAACCAGGAGAAAAATTACCATCAGTTAGGGATTTAGCTTTAAAGACTAAAGTAAATCCTAATACTATGCAAAAAGCTCTCGCCGAACTAGAAGATTTAAAACTTATTTATACGGAAAGAACAAATGGAAAATATGTTACTACGGATAATAAGTTGTTAAATAAATTTAAAAGTAAGTATGCTAAAGAAAAAACACAAAAATACATAAATGAAATGAAAGAATTAAATTTTACTAAGGAAGAAATAATTAAGTTTTTAAAGGAGGAAGATAAATAATGGAATTACTGGAATGTATTCATATTTATAAAGATTATGATAAGAAACAAGTTTTAAAAGATATTAACTTAAAAATACCAAGAGGAAAAATTATAGGATTATTAGGTAAAAATGGCATGGGTAAAACAACCTTAATTAAACTTATTAATGATTTACTTACACCAACAAGTGGGAAAGTTTTAGTTAATGGTAAAAATATTGGAAACGAAAGTAAAAAAATTATATCTTATTTACCAGAGCAAACTTATTTAGATAAAAGTATGACAATTAAACAAACATTAGAATATTTTACTGACTTTTATGATAACTTTGATATTGAAAAAGCCAAAAGATTAATAAAGGATTTAGATTTGGAAATAGATACTAAAATTTCTAAAATGAGTAAAGGGATGCAAGAGAAATTACAATTAATCCTTGTTATGTCTAGAAATGCTGAACTTTATATTTTAGATGAACCTTTGGGTGGGGTAGATCCAGCAACAAGAGATTATATTCTAGATACTATTTTAAATAATTTTAATGAAGATGCTAGTGTTATTATTTCTACTCATCTTATTAGTGATATTGAAAGAATACTTGATGAAGTTATATTTATTGATAAAGGAAAAATAATTCTTTCTACTGATGCCGATAAATTAAGGGAAAAAGAAAAAGGTTCAATAGATGAAATTTTTAGGAGGATGTTCAAATGTTAAGTAAATGTTTAAAATATGATTTAAAATATATTTATAAAGTATTAATAGTGTTTTATTTAATTGATATTGGATTTGCTATAATTACAAGAATATTATTTTCTTTTGATAATTCATTTATGTTGCATATTCTTGCTCTTATCGCAAGTGGAACAACAATTAGTTTTATGTTTAGTATTATTATTAATAATTTAATGCGTGTATGGGCCAGATTTGTGAAAAATATTTATAGTGATGAATCTTATTTAACTCATACTTTGCCAATTAGTAAAAGTACCATTTATACATCTAAATTTTTAGCTTCTATTATTACAATGTTTACAAGTATATTAGTTATTATCCTATGTGTATTTATTGCTTATTACTCTAAAGAAAACTTAGAAATATTAAAAAATACCTTACAGTTTTTTGCTACATCTATGGATAGTACCACTATAAAAGTAATTCTTACAGCTTTCTTATGTTTATTTTTAGAATTTACAATGATATTACAAGTAGGTTTTACTGGCTTATTGCTAGGACACAGATCCAATAATTTAAAAATGGCTAAATCAATTGTTTATGGTTTCTTAAATTATTTATTTGTTGGTGTAATATCAGTTTTAATTATTTATATCATTGGTTTATTTAATCCTAATATTATGGCCTTATTTAATACAAATATAAATAATACTCTTACAGTTGATATCGTAAAAATAGCATTAACTTTAGGTATTTGTCTATATATAATATTAATTGCTATCTATTATTATATTGATATAAAAATATTTAAAAAAGGTGTTAATGTTGAATAAATAATCCATTGTATTGTGATAAACATTATGCTAAAATAGTTTTCAATAATTTTTTGAAGAGGAAATAGATTATGACTAGTGAAAAAGATTTTATTAAATTATTGAAAGAAAGATTTTATTATTTAAATGATTTATTAAAGAAAGAACCTAATAGAGAAAAAAGGTTTGTTATATTACAAGATATGAAAGATATAAGACAAACTATTTTTGAAAATAAAATAGGAGAACTTAATGATTTTTCTTTATTGGATTTATACCAAATTAATAAAAAAGATTTTTATAGTATCTATTTTTTATGGGATGCTTTTGAAAGGATGTATGAAAATACTTCTGGGGCTCCTAAATTAGATTTAGACAAAGTTAATTTTTCAAATGAAGAATTAATTAGTTTAGCTAGGAATTTTTTTGAATTTTTAGGAGAACCATTTTATGAAACAATCATAGAATTTTTAAATAAACCAAATTGGGTAAATTTTTCTTTAAATAATGAAGATTATGCTGGAATGACCCTTTATTTAAAATCAATAGATGAAGTATATATTAATTTACAAAAGGATAATTCTTTATATGATTATATAACTATAATTCATGAATTAACTCATGCCTTTACATTTAAGTTTCAAAATAGTTATAAAGGTTGTTATGATGAAATTGAAACTAGTTTTATGGAATTGGTAGCAGCTTTTTATTACTTTGAACAAAGTAAAAGTAAAGAATCATTTAATTTTTTAGAGTATTTATTAAATCGTTATAGATTGTTTGCAATCGTAAGTCATAAAATGATATCTTTAATTAAAATTGAACAAGATTTAAAGAGAGATTTTGCTGATGAAACAGAATTAAAAAAATTTGCTGCATCTAAGTTATATTTAAATGAAAATAAATTGAAAAGTGCTTTAGAAAATGCATCTTATGTAAAAAGATATTTTACTTGTAGAGTTTTTGCTTTAGAATTATTTATGCTTTATATTCAAAATAAAGATGTTGCTTTAGATATATTATCCAAAATAATAAATTTAAGATATAATGATGATTTACAATATTATAATAACTTAATAAAACTAGGACTTATTCCAAGTCGAAGTTTAAAAGATTTTATTTCTTTAATTAAGAATATTGAAAAAGAAAATAATAAAAGAATATTGGTGCCTTAAATCAATATTCTTTTATTTTATTCTTGAAAGTATAAATTGATCTTTATCATGTTGTTCACTTATGGTATCATTTACTATTGTTAAAATTTGCTTCATGGCAATCGGTTGACTAAAAATATCGTGATGGCAATGCGTTAAAGTGTGGTTTGAAAAATTTTCAATTGTTTGGGTTGAACTTATTATCATCCCATCCGATAATTTATCAAATAATAAGTCATCCATAATATATAAACCTATTCCCGTCATTGAACCACTTTTGCATACTTCATAAAATTTTTGATTACCAAAACCAGTAATAAAATTATGGTATGAATTTAATTTATTGATAGTTTCTATATTATGATTATTTAAAATATTATTAATAAAATTGAAATCATAATTATCTAAATCTATATTATCTTTAATTGGTATTCCAATATCATAGTCCATATGCGAATTACTACTTGTATTTTCATATGCTTTAATAATAAAATTATAGACATAATTAACTAGAAATTCATTTTTAAGGTGAGAAGTTAAAATTTCTTTTATTTGCGGATATAGAATTGGTGGAGTAGCCATTTTTGTTCCTTTAAAAGGGGTAGCGGATGTAAAAATATTGGTTTTCTTAAAACTTTGGGGATTTTTAAAAAAAATTGGGGTATAAAAAGCTAAAGCCCCACCTTTAGAGTGCGCCAAAATATTAATTGTTTTGGTTGTTGGTTTGTTAGCTAAAGCATCAACATAATGAGCTAAAATTTCAGCATCTTTTATTAAGGGAGCATCATTATCTAATAAATAAAGTTTAATATTAACATTATGATTATTTTTCATAAAAAAATTATTTATTTTGTTAATCCCAAGTTCCTTATCTTTAATTTTATTATAATCTTTAGTTCTATTTTCTACTCTAGAACCATGGATTATTATAAAATAATCTTGAGCAAGTACATCTAAAAAATCAAATGATGCCATAGCTAAAGATTTACCATATTCTGAATCTTTAGCTTTTTGCCATGTATTAAGTTCCTTATTCCATTTCCCTAAATATTCTATATTTCCCATACTTTCCCCTTCTTTTTGAAAATATTATACTCATTTTCTTGCTTTTGTCAACTTATACTTATTTAATAAATAACCAAGAAATGATATAATTTAAGTAATAAAGGATTAAAATATGAAAAAAATAATTATGACTAAAAATATTATTATGGCAACAATTGTTATTATCTTTTTAACTTGGGCTTTTTTAAAAAATGAAGTAGTAGGTAAAATAATTATTTTGCCATTTTTAATATGTGCTTTAGCTATTCTTGGAGGCAATATTTCTTTACTACTCAAAAAAGAGAAATTAGCTAAGCTTTTTAGTATGATATTTAAAATAAGTTTTGGCCTTTATATTTTCGGTATTTTAGTTTATACCACTTATTATGCTTTTGTTAATAAAACCTATTCTTTATTAATAGTTGTTGGCGTTTTCATCATTTTACTTATTTTCTTTTTTAGAAATTATTGCAAGAAATAGAATTTTTTGGAACTTTTTTCTTTAAACTAAGGATTAATATATTGTAGGTGATAAATATGACTAGTCAAATAAACCTATCTAAATTTAATGAAGTATATGATAAAACTTACAATCATTTACTAAAGTATGTTATTGTTAAATGTCATAATATTAATGATGCTAATGATATTTTGCAAGAAACTTATTTAGAGTTATGGAATATTTTGCATAAAAAAACTTTGATGGATACAAATATTAAAAGTTATCTTTTTAGTATTGCTAATAATAAAATTAAAAAACATTATTCCTTAATCCAAAGATTAAAAACAATATCTTTATTTGATAAAAATACTGATGATATTGAATTAATAGATACTATTGCTGATAAAATAAATATTAATGATATCATCATAAATAATGATAATTGGAAGATAGTATGGGAATATTTAAAAAAGCAAAAGAATCAAGATATTCCTAAAATATTTTATTTGTATTATACTTTAGAGTTAACGATTAAAGAAATTTCGCAAGCTTTAAATGTAAGTGAATCATATACCAAACATTTAATATATCGAACACTGCATAATCTACAAAGAAAATATGGAAATGGGGGTAATTCACATGACTAATAAAGAAAAATTAAAAAGAGTAATTAATCAGGACATTAATAAAGATAATAACTATGATGCTATAGTAAAATTAGCTACCAAAAATAAAAGAACAAAATATTGGCAATATACTTTAATTCCAACTTGTTTAATTATTGCGTTTATTAGTGTTATTTTATTAAATAATCATAAAATGTCTAATAATAAAATGCCTCAAGATAATGTAAACTCGATAGAAGAACCTATTTTAAACATTAATAATATAGATATGATGACTTCTAGTATTGAAGGTGGTTTTAAAAATTATGATGATATCGATATCGAAAAAAAAGATAATGTTTATATTCCTTATCCCTTCATGGGAGGGGTAAGTATTCCTGAAAATCTAAAGGAAAGTAAATCATATGTTGCTTATTATAAAGATGATAAAGCAATTAGTAATTATGTAATAGAATATGGTAATGAATATCGTAATATTATAGTTTCTTATCAAAAAGCTAATCCTGATTATTATGATTTAACGGATACAGATATTAAGACTACTATTATAAATGATTATGAAGTAGAAATATTTAAATTAAGTAGTAATTATTTTGTAATTTTTACTTATAATGACTATGATTTTAAAATTAATACTTCTAATATAACAGAAGAAGAATTAAAAGAATTTTTAGTATCAATACTAATATAAGAGAGGTGGAAGAAAATGAAAAAAGGTTTAAAAATTACGCTTATTGTTATTAGTGTTTTATTTACTTTTATTGTTTTAGATACAATTCAAGCTTTAGTTTTTAATAATAGTCCTATCTTAAAATTAAGAGAATTTATTAATGGGGGAAATACTTATTATATTGATAAAGGATTATTTGTTAATCATTATTACTGTGCTAATAAAGAAGAAAAAACTATATTTAAAAATAAAAAATATGCTTGTTCTAAATTAGTAATAACGGAAGAAATTAAAACAATAGATAATTTTTATAATACTTATTTAACTAAAAATAATGATATTAGAAAACTAAAAGAAAATTATAATATAGATGATGCTATTAAGGATAATATATTTATTGAGGCAAATGGTATTATTTATAATTCTAATTTATATGATGAATTTATGAATAATTATCTTGATAAAAATGATACATATTTAAGAATTGCAAGGACTACTGTAGAAGGAGATATAATTCTTTATGATTTATTATTTTTAGAAAATACTGATAAATTATATTTAGTTATAGATAATACAAGGGATGAGTTTAGTAGTGATAAAGAGATTAAATTACAAGAATATGAAAAATTAATAGAATATAATAATGAAACTATTTTATATAATGGTGATTTTCAAGAAAGTTTAGAAAAAACGAAAACTTATAATCTATTATATCTTGAAAATTATATTCATAATTTTGATTTTAGTATTACTAAAACGAATGAAGATACTGGTTTTAAAAGTTATTATAAAGATAGAGAACGAGAAATATTTTTAAGTGGAGATATTAATGAATTTAATATATTTTTAGATAATAAACAAATAACTTTAAAAGAATATATTACAAATTCTAATAAAACTTTAGAAGAATGCATTAAAACAATTACAAATAAATTAAATCCTGATGCTATCCTTAATGATGGAGGAACAATAATTTATAAATCACAAACTAAAGATGTAATGATTATAGTTAAAAACACAATAGAAGGAAATAAAGATATTTATATTTGTCCTTATTCTGTATATTATACTTTAAATGAATGAATTTCTTTTCTAGTAATATTATGTTATTATTTTATTAGGTGAACAATATGAAAAATAAAAAGATTAAAAGAATAATTATCGTATTACTAGTTTTATTTTTATTAGCTATAGCTTTAATTTTTGGTATAAATTATTATGTTAAATTTTCAACCAAAAAACAAATAATAAAAGATAATGATTTTTCTAATATTGATAATATTGATTGTATTCTTATTTTAGGTGCTAAAATTTGGAATGATGAACCTAGTCCTATGTTAAATGATAGATTAGAGGTAGGCATAAATTTATATAAAAATGGTGTGGCTCCAAAAATAATAATGTCGGGAGACCATCACCTGCCAGATTATGATGAAGTTAATGTTATGAAAGAGTTTGCTATTAATGAAGGTGTGCCTAGTGAAGATGTATTCATGGACCATGCTGGTTTTTCAACTTACGATAGTATCTATCGGGCTAAAGAAATATTTAAAGCCAAAAATATTATTATTGTTACTCAAGAATATCATTTATATAGAGCACTTTATATTGCTGAATCATTGGGCTTAAATGCCTATGGTGTTAGTGCTGATTCCCGTAAGTATGCTGGTCAAACAAGTCGGGAATTAAGAGAAATACTTGCTCGTGATAAAGATTTTGTTAAAAGTATTTTCAAACCAAAATCAACTTATCTCGGAGAAGAAATTCCAGTTTCAGGTAATGGCGATGTTACCAATGATAAGTAAAATATTAATCATAACTTATTAAAATTTGTCACATTTTTGCTTCTTCAATTGTTAATATAGTGAAAGGCCTTTTAGAAAGGAAAAAGTTATGAATAAAAAGTTTATTGAAATATTTGATTTATACAAAAATGATATATTTCGTCTAGCCTATAGTTATACTAAAAACAAAACTGATGCTGAAGATATTTTCCAAAATGTATTTATTAAATTATACAAACATCAAAATATTTTAACTAAAGATGATATTGAAATAAAGAAATGGTTAGTTAAAGTAACTATCAACGAAAGTAAAAATTTCTTTTTATCTTCTTGGCGAAGGAAAATAACTTTCTTTGAAGAAAAGGAAGAAGAAAATATTTCGGTTATTCCTAAAGAAGATAATGTTTTGCCTTTAGTTTTAGAACTTCCCCGGAAATATCGTTTAGTTACCTATTTATTTTATTATGAAAATTATAAAATAAAAGAAATTGCTAAATTATTAAATATTTCAGAAACTAATATTCGAACAATTTTAGTTAGGTCACGTGAAAAATTAAAAAATATGATGGAAGGAGATAAAAATGCGAAATATTGTTGATGAAATAAAAGATACTTATAATAAAATTGAGGTAACTGATGAAGTAAGACAAAAAGTTTTTAATAATACTATTTATAGTAAACCAAAGAGAAATACTTTTAGAAAATTGGCTTTAACATTGGGTAGTGTAGTTGGTGTTTGTGCTATATCTTTATCCGTAGTTTATGCTGATGAAATAAAAGAATATTTAGCAAGTTGGAGAGCAGTATATAGTTTTTCTAATCATGATGATGCTGTATTAGACAATGAAAGTTACTCATATAAAGAAATAAATGAAGATACTGTTAATACGCATAATGAAGGACTATTATTAGATTATAAAGAAGTTGAAGAAAGTTTAGGTTTTAAAATTTTAAAATCTAAATTACAAACTAGTGAAGAAATATATTATACAACATTTCTAAATAATGATAATAAAACAATAGCTAGTGTTAATTTATGGATGCCTAATTTTATTAAAAATGAAAATTATGATTTGAGTTTAAGTGCTAATTTTTTAACAACTAATGCTGATGAAGGTTTCAAAATGACTACAATTGATGATGCTACGGGAGCTATTAAAAAATATGTTGGCAAAGATAAAACAAATTTTGATAGTGAAGTAATTTTCTATACTATTAGTCAATTAAAAGAAGGCGAATCATTTACGGATAAAAACCCTAAAATAGATAATATTTTGTGTGCTGATTTCATATATGATGGCATCAAATATAGATTTACAAGTAATGAAAAAATAACTCAAAAAGAGTTGTTAAAAATAATTAATGATTTAAATTATTAAAAAGGCTTCGGCTTTTTTTTCTTTACATAAGCAAATAGGCTATAGTATAATTAAATAAAAGGAGAATACTCATGCAAGTAATAGAAATACCTTATAATTATATAACAATAACAGCTTTCAAAGATTTATTAGGATATGAAGATGTTCGTCATATAAAAGTTAAAACTTTGGAAGAATATCACCAAATTGTTTTAAAAGAAGTAATTAAAGACCATCAAAGTGATCATAAATATTTACAACCTCAAGATATATGGGAAAAAGATGTGATGTTAATTAATAATCCCATGCAAAATTTAGAAACTTTTTTGAAAGAATACGAACATATTTGTTATCTAAAAAATGATACCATTTATTTAAAAGATGGCGTAACTTATTATGATATAGAAGATATAGAAATTAATTTAAGAACAAATGGAGAAGAAAATGGTAAACCAATTTCTAATAGATGGAGTAGTAAGATCTTTGATTCATCAGAATTACGAAAATTATTAAATATTCATACTATCTATGATTATTTAAAAAAATGTTTAAAAATTGAAGAAGAGCTATATTATCAATATCTTCATGATAATAAAAAAATAATAAAATTATTACTCATAAAAAGACAAGAGTTTTTAAATAATTTAAAAAAACTAGAACCATATTTGCAAAATAGTTTTAGGCATATTTCTTGGCTTTTAGATAAAGAATATGATCCATCAGAGTATGAATATTCTAAAGATAATGAGGTAATTAATCAAGAATCTTGGAATAAATATTTAAAAGAAAATAATGGTGAACCAGAAAATATAATAGAAGAATTATTTTCTGATTTAGATGATGTTTTATATGAGATTTATCAATATGCTATTTTTGGATTTGGGATTCTTTCTCCCAATAAAATTAGTGAATTTATAGAAATGAATGTTACTCCTTTTTATGACCGAGAAAAAGCTAAGAATGAAGATTACATATCTTTAGAAGATTTTGATTTTCATGATGAAGAAGCATTAGAATCTTTAAAAAATATGATTGATGAATCAAAAGAGATAGCCACTGATGAAGAAGAATTAAAGAAAATAAAAAACTTAGAAAATATTTATAATTTTTATACTAATCCCAATACAGTTAGTTTAAAAAGTAAAGATGAAATAGAAATATTTAATTTAACTTTTTATTTAAGATATATTAAAAGAATTGATGAAATTATTCCATCAATTGAAGAATATGTATCGGCTTTAGATTTAAATATAAGCCCTTTGGAAGAAATACAAAATTTAAATATGGCTCGGAAAAGATTGCTTTATGCTTTAGATATGCCGGAATATGGTTTGTATGATCCCGAAAGACTTAATGCTATTTATGAAGAAATCAAAGATGTTGAACTTGAAGTAGATGAATTTCATTTTTTAGATAATTTTATATGCTATATTTTTGATAATGCCTTTACTTTACCATTTGATAAATATACTATTAGAAAATTATTATTTTTAGGGGCCTATTATGATGTTACCCATGATGAAGATATTGTTGAGGGACTTAAAGATTATAAATCGCATCCTTGTTATAATATTATTTCCCAAATAATTTTGGGTAAAGAAAAAGGTCATACTAGAAAACGGAATTATTCTAAATAAAAATCTTGAAATAATATTTATAAAGTGTTTAAATAATTTATTAAGAGGTGACAAACTAAAAGAAAAAATGAATCAAGAATTTATGTTGATTGATGAGAAAAAAAGGGGAATAATTACTGATGATAATGGTAAAATAAATTTTAAGAATGTTGAAGAATTTTCAAAAGAATCATTATTATATGAAAATAAAAAGGAAATAATTGAAAATAATCTAACGTCATTAAAGGAAAAGTTAAAAAAACATAAAAATAATATTCACTTTTTAAAAATAATGCTGCATATTATTGCATTTATGTTTTTATTAATTTTTATTCTTTCCGTAATTTTTGGAATAACTATTCCCAACTTTTTTACTGATTGCAATACTTTTTTAACAATACTTTTCTCAGATATAATTTTAGCATCAACGATTATTGTCATAGGTAAATCTATTTTAAAAAGAAAAGTAAAAAATATAGATGTTCAATTAATTTTATTAGAAAAAATCAAAGAAAAAGTAAAACAAGAAAAAGTTAATAAAAATTTAGATGTTTCTAAAATGAAAGAAAATGAACCAGTATCATTAATTAAAGAAACAAATAAATATGAAATTGAAACTGAAACTTTATTAAAAAATGTATACCGAGATAGTAAAAAACAAGGACCAATAAATTGTGATGATTTATTTAGTAAATATCCAATAACTGGAAATTGGAATGAACTAGTAAAATTTTATAATGTTACAACAGAAGAAGATTTAGCAAAATTATACGAAGCAATATATTATTTAAATTTTGATTATAAAAGAATAGATTTAAATTATAAAACTAAAAATAGGCTATTTTATTATCTTGAATTAGAAAAATTATATGAAAAAAATCATGGTATTAGTTTGAAAAGAGAAAAGTAAGTTCATTTAAAAATGACTTATTTTTTAATAATTTTAATTATTTATTAAAATATGATATAATTTTATTGTTGTGGTAGGTGTATAAAAATGTATGATGTTGTTATCATAGGAGCTGGACCTGCAGGGTTATTTGCTGCTTATGAATTATCTGAAAAAAATAAAAAATTAAAAATACTTTTATTAGATCAAGGAAGACTAGCAAATAATAGAGTTTGTCCTATGAATAAAACTAAAGATGGTGTTTGCTTAAATTGTAAGCCTTGTGCTATTTTATCAGGTTTCGGTGGAGCTGGAACATTTTCTGATGGAAAATTAAACTTTATTCCTAAATTAGGAAAATCTGATTTATTTAAATATATGGATCAAAGTGAAGCTTATAAGTTAATTGATGATACCGAAACTATATTTAATAAATTTCATATGGATGCGAAAAGTTATCCTACGAATATGGATGAAGCTAATGCTTTAAAAGAAAAGATCGCCCAAGTAGGAGCTAACTTACTTATAATTAAACAAAAACATTTAGGTAGTGATATGTTACCAAAGTATATTGAAGCATTTACAAATTACTTAATAGATAATGGCGTAGAAGTTAAAGAAAATACTTTAGTAACAGATATTAAAGAAGAAAATAAAACTTATAAAGTTACTTTTGAAACTAATAAAAAACAAGAAGAAATTAAGACAAAATATGTTATTGTAGCTCCAGGTAGAACGGGTGCGAAATGGATTCAAGAACTGGCAGACAAATATCATATTAATTATACATCTCAAAGTATTGAAATTGGGGTAAGAGTAGAAGTAAGAAAAGAAATACTTGATGAAATAACTAATATAATATATGATCCAACAATCTTTATCAAAACTGATACTTATAATGATGAAATAAGAACTTTTTGTACTAATCCGGGAGGATATGTAGCTAAAGAAAATTATAATGGTTATATTTGTGTTAATGGTCATGCTTTAAAAAATCAAAAATCAAATAATTCTAATTTTGCATTTATTTCTAAAGTTAGTTTAACAGAACCAGTTACTAATACTCGTGAATATGGGGAATGTATTGCAAAAATTGCTAATACTTTAGGGGCTGGAAAACCAATTATTCAAACCCTCAGAGATTTAAAAATGGGTCGAAGAAGTAATATGCATCGAATTAAGAAAGGTTTTATTGAACCAACTTTAAAAGATGTTGTTGCTGGAGATTTAGCTTTGGTTTTACCTCATCGAATTATTAAAAATATTATTGAAGGATTAGATACTTTAAATAAAATTATTCCTGGGGTAAGTAATGGTGAAACATTATTATATGGTCCAGAAATAAAATTCTTTAGTAATGAAATTGAAACCAACGATCATATGAAATTAGAAAATCATAATATTTACTTTATTGGTGATGGTGCTGGTAAAGCTGGAAATATTGTTACAGCAGCTGCTACTGGTTTAATTGCCGCGCGTGATATTTTAGAAACTGAAAAATAGTCTTCGGACTATTTTTTTATGTATTTATTTACTTAATATTAGGCTCATGATATAATTTAAGTACGCCGTAATAGTATAATGGTATTACAAATCCATGGTAAGGATTAAATCAGTGTTCAATTCACTGTTACGGCACCATTTGAAAATTTTTATTCAAATTTTTTGAATATTAATATAAATCGAAAGGAGGAAAACTATAATGCAAGAAGACGAAAAACTAAATTTACTTAATGTTATTGGTCAAACTAAATTAGAAAATATTATAAAATTATTAGGTCAACATATTCATTTTGATGAAATTTCTAAACTTACAGGGATTGATACTTCGCTTATAGAACAAGTTTTTAAAGTCTTTTTACCCGAGCAATATAAAGCTCAACTTGAAAGTAAAGACTCTATTACTGAAGTGCTTCAAACAGTTAACAAAGGTATTAGCAGATAGCAAATTTAATTGCATTTTTCTGAAAAGTTGTAGATTGCCCCATTTGAAAATTTTATTTGAACTATTTAAACTTTAAAATAGACAAAACTTTAAAATAGAAAACTTGCAATAAATTCTTTTTTATGTTATTATGTATTTGTCAGGGAAACTTGCATAAAATAAAAAAGGAATGCCTAATTTTGAAGAGTTAGGTACTATTCCTAAAGATTTAGTCTAGTACCGACTTATGCAGTTGGTACTATTTTTATTAGTATGATTAATATCACAATAATAAGGAGTATTATGATAGTACAAAGATATTTCTCTGATTTTTTCATAACTTCACCTCCCACTATTAAAAGTAAAGGAGAATAGTACCCAAACTAATTAAGTATTCCTAAGATAATTATATCAAACAAATGTTCTTTATACAATATATTTTTATATTAAATTTTGCAATCATTTATATGGTTAAGTATATATGAACAATTTTTGATTTTACTAAATATTAAATTACGGTAAACTTGTGGTAAAAATGGGAAACTTGATTGATAAAAGTACAGTTTTGTGTTATTATGTGTTTGTCAAGGAAACTTGAATAAAATAAAAAAGAGAATACTTAACATTGCAGTGTTGAGTACTCGCCAATAATGTGGTTAGCACTTAATCTACTGAAAGTAAATTGAGTGCTTTTCTCTTATTAAAAATAGTTACTAAATTACTAAAATAGAAAGTAAGGCTATAAGTAAGAAGATATTTAGAATAAGAGATAAGATTAAAAAATCTTTCTTATACATAATTTATACAAATATTAAATGTTAATATGCATTGCTTGAAGCAACGATAGATTTAGCATATAATCCTTGGTGAAGGAGGAAATTATTATGTTAAAAGATAATATTAAGACTATTAGAAAAGCCAAAGGACTTTCACAAGAAGAATTGGCTATAAAATTAAATGTAGTTAGACAAACAATTTCCAAATGGGAACAAGGATTATCGGTTCCTGATTCGGAATTATTAGTTTCATTAGCTAATGCTTTAGATACATCAGTTAGTACCTTACTTGGAGAAAATATTACGGAACAAAAAGAAGATTCATTAAAAGAAATAGCTGAAAAATTAGAAATAATAAATTTACAATTAACCCAAAAACAAGAAACAAAAAGAAAAATTTGGCATCTAGTATTTATAGCTATATGTGTAATTATAATAGTTATTTTTATATTTTTGGTAACACTAGGAAATACTTATATGGAATGGGATTATAATGATCCAGAATTAGCAGTATTGGGTGTTGGAGTTCATAGTTTTGTATGGCTTTTTGTTAGAATTGCTCCAATAATATTTATCGGTTCTGTTATAGGAATATGTTTAACAAGAAAGAAAAAATAAAATTAAAAACAAATTAATTTGATTCAATTTAAATAAAAGATTTTGTAATTTTTAATTCTTGTAATTATAGTACTTAATTTAATGAGATTGAGTGCTATTTTTTTATGTATTATTAAAAAATATTTAAAAAAATTATAATAAATATAAAATAAAAACTATATTTAAAAGGGGTATTAAAATTCTTGACAATATATATATATATATATATAATTAGGGCAAAAGGAGGTGTTTTGAATTGAAAAAAACAGTTAATATTTTGACTTGTTGTTTATTAGTTTTAACACTTTCTGGTTGTGGAACTAAAGAAGCAAGTGAAAATCAAGAAACTAAAAAAGAATACTATTGCGAAGAAGGGAACTTAAATGGTACAGTATGTGAAATTATTGCTACGGAAGATGCTGTAGAAACTTGTGATAAAGATTATAAATTAACTGATGGAAAATGTGTTAAAACAACAACTGAAGATGCTAAAGCAACAAAAACTTGTGAAGATGGATATACTTTAAGTGGTAGTAATTGTGTAAGTGATAAAACTTATGATAAGGTAACAACTAAAGAATGCCGTTTACCTGAAAAATATGATATCGGTGAATATACTGATATTGATGGTAACAAATCAACTAATTCAGCTTATGTTAAAGATGGTGAATGTTGGTATAGTGCTTGTACTGATTGGGATAATGGTATATGTTATGGTGGAGAAATAAATAGAACCGAATTTACAACAGTTACATCTTGTCCAAGTGATACAAAAGAAATAGGTGGTAAATGTTACAAAACAAGTAAAGTTAAAACTGAATATACTTGTAGTGAAGGTAAATTAGATGGTAAAAAGTGTACTATAACTGATAGTAAAGAAGTAACAAATACATGTAAGACTGATGGTTTTACTTATAATGCTGAAAGTAAGAATTGTGAAAAAGTAACAACTACTGAGGCTTTAGAAAAATAAGTAATCTTATTTATAATTAATTTAAAATATAATGATAGTAATTAAGGAGTGAGTTTATGAAAAAAGTGTTAAATATTTTGGTTTGTTGTATGTTAGTATTGTCACTAGCTGGTTGTGGAACTAAAGAAGCAAGTGATAACAAAGAAAATGGAAAAGAATATTATTGCGAAGAAGGAAATTTAAACGGGACAGTATGTGAAATTATTGCTACGGAAGATGCCGTAGAAACTTGTGATAAGGACTACAAATTAACTGATGGAAAATGTGTTAAAACAACAACTAAAGATGCTAAAGCAACTAAATCATGTAGCGATGGATATACTTTAAATGGCAGTACTTGTGTTAGTGATAAAACTTATGATAAGGTAACAACTAAAGAATGTGTATTACCTAAAGATTTAGCCGATGAAGGTTTTTCAAAAGGCAGTTTGAATGAAGAAGGTAAATGTTCAACATCTGCATGTGCTAAATATCGAGATGGTGAATGCATAGATGGTGCAATAGATGAATATGATCCTACAACGGTTACAGCTTGTCCAAGCGGAACTAAGGAAATAGATGGTAAATGCTATAAAACAAGTAAAGTTAAAACAACATATACTTGTAGTGAAGGTAAATTATCAGGTTCAAAATGTACTATAACTGATAGTAAAGAAGTAACAAATACATGTAAAACTGATGGATTTACTTATAATGCTGAAAGTAAACAATGCGAAAAAGTAACAACAACTGAAGCTTTAAAAAAATAATAAATTGATTACCCAAAAAAGGTAATCTTTTTTAAAATTAATTATTTGACATTTTCTAATAATTTAAAATATAATAGTAGTAATTAAGGAGTGAGTTTATGAAAAAAGTAGTAAATGTTTTGACTTGTTGTTTGTTAGTTTTAACACTTTCTGGGTGTGGAACTAAAGAAGCAAGTGAAAATAAAGAATCTAAGAAAGAATACTATTGTGAAGATGGAAACTTAAATGGTACAGTATGTGAAATAATTGCTACGGAAGATGCGATAGAGTCTTGTGATAAAGATTATAAATTAAATGATGGTAAATGTGTTAAAACAAGTTCTATTAAAGCTCAAGCTACAAAAAGCTGTAGTGATGGTTATGAACTAAAAAATGATAGTTGTGTTAGCAAAAACGGTGTAGATCGTGAATTGGTTCCTGCTTGTCGTGGTGGTATTCAAGAAAAATTTGATTATGATCCAGAACGTAATTATTATTATCGTTCAGTTCGAGCTGAAGATCATAAATGCATTGTTCAAATTTGTCAAAATGCTGATGGTACAGATTGTTATGAAGATTATGTTGAACCTATTTATGAATTAGGTTGTGAAAATGGTATGAAAGAAATAGATGGTAAATGCTATAAAACAAGTAAAGTTAAAACTACATATACTTGTAGTGAAGGAAAGTTATCCGGTTCAAAATGTACTATAACTGAAACTAAAGAAATAACAAATACATGTAAAACCGAAGGCTTTACTTATAATACTGAAAGTAAAACATGTGAAAAAGTAACAACGACTGATGCTTTAGAAAAATAATTAAATCTAATGGTGACTTTATTAAAGGTCATCATTTTTATTTAACCAATTTATTATTTTATGTTATGATATTATTGTTATAAAAGTGAGGTAGTTTTATGAAGTCATCTATTAAAAATTTATTGAGTTTTAATTTAAAAACTTTGTTAGGATTTGAGACAATTTATAAACTTATTACGACAATAATATTTGTTCCTTTATTTTTAGGAATGTTTCATCTAACTATGGATATAAGTAATTATAATTATTTAACATTTGAAAATATAATTCCTTTTTTAATGCAACCATTAACTATAATATGTTTATTATTTTTGCTAATCTTTATGACCTTTTATACTTTTATAGATATTAGTACAATTATAATTATTTTAGATAGTTCTTATCAAAAGAAAAAAATTAAAATTAAAGATGCTTTTGTTTTAGCATTAAAAAAATCCTTAAGAGTCTTTAAATGGCAAAATATTTTATTACCATTTTTAGTAATATTCTTGATTCCATTTTTAAATATTGGAGTATCCTCTAGTTTTATTTCGACAATTGCCGTACCAGAATTTATCATGGATTTTATTGTTAAAAATAGTTTATATTTTGCTTTATATATTATTTTAATTATTATCTTAACGATTACTTTATTTAGATGGCTATATGTTTTTCATTATTTTGTTTTAGAAGATTTAAATTTTAAAGAATCCTGTGCTAAGAGTAGTAATTTAAGTAAGAAAAATAAATTAAAAGATTATTTAAGAATAATTATTACCCAAATGTTATTGGCCTTTTTATATATGTTATTTATAGGTCTAGGAGTTTTTTTGATTGTTGCTCTTTATAAAATGTTTGGTCAAACTAATATTTTAGGTAATGTTATGATTACAATTATTTGGTTATTTATTGCGATATCTTTCATAATTATGTTACTTTTAGCAACACCTATTAGTTATGCTATTATTAGTATATTGTTTTTTCGACATAAAGAACAAAGAAAAGAAAAAGTTAAACATGTTAATTTAGTAATAAAAGAAGAAGTAAAAGTAAAAAGAAAAATGAACATATTAAAGTATGCCATTATTGTTTTAATTCTTGGTAGTGGCACAATATTCACTTATTTAGTTTTAAATAATAAATTAAATTTAAATATTGAATATGTTAGAACAATTGAGGTTACAGCTCATCGAGGAGCATCAGTTGATTATCCTGAAAATACGATGAGTGCTTTTGTAGGAGCAAAAGAATATGGGGCTGATTGGGCGGAATTGGATGTACAACAAACTTTGGATCAACAATTAGTAGTCTTACATGATACTAATTTAAAAAGAACCACGGGAGTAAATAAAAATACTTGGGAAGCAACCTATGATGAAATAAAAGATTTAGATGCTGGAAGTTTCTTTGATAAATCCTTTAGTGATGAAAGAATACCTTTACTTAGAGATGTTCTAGAATATGCGAAAAAGAATAATCTAAAATTAAATATTGAATTAAAACCAACGGGACATGAAATAGATTTTGAAAAGGGAGTTATTGATTTAATTAATGAATATAATTTTAAGAATAATTGTGTGGTTACTTCTCAAGTTTATGAAGTCTTAGAAAATGTTAAAAAATACGATGATTCAATTAAAACCGTGTATGTTATGAGTTTGGCATATGGCAATATAATTGATTTAGAATATGCTGATAGTTTTAGTATTGAAGCTTCAAGTATAAATAAAACTTTAGTTAATCAAATTCATGGGGCAGGTAAAGAAATATATGCTTGGACAGTTAATACTAGCGAAAACATAAACAAAATGATAAATATTAATGTTGATAATATAATAACAGACAATATAACTTTAGCGAAAAATGAAATATATACTAGCAAAACAAGTAATGTCATAAATGAATACGTTAAATTAGTTCAAAGTATTTTTGATTAAATGTAGATAACATGATATAATTTAGGAAGGTGATAAAGTATGAAGTTAAAAAAAATTATCAAAAATTATTCTGAAGGAATAGGTTTTATTCTATGTGTTTCCATTATGGCTTTAGCAATACTTCAAGTATTTGGTATTTGGACTAAAGCTGTAAATGTATTTGAACCATTATTAGGTTTACTTATTCTTTTACAAGCTTTAGAAAATTGGGATACCAAAAGAAAATCAGCAATCTTTTGTCTTATAGCAGCAGCAGTAATTTTTATTGTTACAATTGTAATTTGGATTTTCTAATTTATGCGTAATTTAAATAAAGAATTTGAAAATCATAAAATAGATTATAAATTATTACTAGATTATGGTTTTAAAAAAATAAATAATGAATATATTTATCAAAAAAATATTGGCAATGATAAGTTTAAAATTGAAGTAATTATTAATGAAGATAATATGTTATCTAAAGTTATAGATATTTTAAATAATGAAGAATATATTTTGGTTGATTTAAAAACTACTCTAGGAGAATATGCGAGTAAAATAAAAGAAGAATATGAATTTATTATCAATGACATTATTGCTAAATGTAGTTTTATTGATAGTTTTAAAAGTAAACAAACCAAAAAGATAATAGATTATATTAAAGAAAAATATCATAATGAATTAGAATTTCTTTGGCCTAATTCTTTAGATACCGCAGTATTTAGATGTAGTAATACTAATAAATGGTATGGGGTAGTAATGACGATAGAAAAGGATAAATTAGGTTTTGAGGATACTACTAAAGTGGAAATAATAAATTTAAAATATCAAAAAGATAAAATTGATAATCTTGTTGATAATAAATTATTTTTTCGGGGATATCATATGAATAAAAAAAGTTGGATTACGATTATTCTAGATGAAAGTGTTAATATAAATAAAATATATAAGTTAATAGATAATAGTTATTCATTGGTTGATTAGGGAGGAAAATATGAATAAGAAAAATTTAAATAAGTATTTAGTACTAGCATTATTAGTTGTAATTGTTCTTTTACTAGTAGCAGTTATTGTTGTAGTATTTAATGAAAGAACTATGGAAAGAAAAATAGAAGATTATTTTGATAGAGATAGTTATAATGTTGATTATGATAATGATGATAATGATACAAATATAGGTAATGATATTGATGAAAAAGTACCAGAAACTGATACTAAAGATTATATTTCTCATCAAGAAGCAATTAATATTGCTTTAAAAAATATTGGTTTAAAACAAAGCCAAGTAAGAGATTTAGATTGTGGATTAGATTATCGCTATAATGAAACGGTTTATGAAGTTACTTTTGATTATGAATATCATGAATATGAATATTACATTAATGCTAAGACTGGTAAAATAATTCATTCTTTTAAAGAAAGAGATTAAAATAATTTTTATAGTTAACAATAATAATGGTGAAAAGAATGAAAATTTATTTTGCAGGTTCTATATGTGGGGGTAGGGAAAAAGTTTATGATTATAAAGAAATCATTAATGTTTTAAAAGAATATGGCGATGTTTTAACCGAACATCTTGGTAATGAAAATATTTCTAATACTGGAGAAGTAATGAATCCTACTGATATATACACTAGAGATATTAATTGGCTTACTGAAAGTAATTTAGTAGTAGCTGATATCACTATTCCTTCTTTAGGAGTAGGTTATGAGTTAGCCTATGCTGAAAAATTAAATAAAAAAATTATTGTTTGTTATGAAAATAAAGAAAATATATCAGCGATGATAAGAGGAAATAATAACTTTATTCAAATCCCTTATGATAATATTTCAGATTTATTAACTAAAATAGATGAAGTAATGGAAAACTTAAATATTTGACAAGATAGCAGCTTTATATTAAAATATCGTCTCGAAAAGAGATGATTTTTTATGAGCCTTTATGATGGATTTAAGGATATAGATGGTTATTATAAAGATAAATGTGGAATGTGTGAAAGTTATCCTATCTGGGATAAAAGTAAAGCTACACCACGGGGTTATGTTTGTCCCGTTCATAGCACAGGTTGGTTTTCAACGGTTGGTGTTGCCTTTGATGATTCATGCAATCACCAAAGAAATGATCGAAGAAGAAAGCATAAAGATATAAAAGATGCTTATGAAGTATTAATTAAAAAATGTGGTAGATACAATCCTAAATCTTACAATTATTATATTGCTACAGTTGTGGATAACATATTAAAAACAGATGTTACCAAAATATATTGGCAAATGATTAGTGAATTTAGAGAAAATATATTAGAAAAAAATATCCAATATTTTAATCTTTTAGTATCTTATGATATTTATGGCAGAATTATTGCTTATGCTATAGAAAAAGATGAAAACAAAAAAGAAGTAGCTTTAGCTATTTATAATAATTATTTAATACCTATATGTAATTTAATATCAATTGCTAATTATGATACATCTAAAATAGAAGAAGTTATTTTCTTATATAAACAAATGGTTGAAAATTTAATGGATTTATATAAAATACCTAATATCAAAGAATATGATTATAATAATTTAACAAGTTTAAGTAAAGATGATATAACTAGAATTAGAAGATTTTAATGTAATTTTTTACATACTCCAGCATCGGGATTATAAAAACAATGGCTTTTATATCTGCCGGCGAAGTCTTGGTCATACCAAGTTTGTTTGCAATTGGCATTACCAGATGGTGCATAAAACCATAGGGCATTGGTAGCAGGATAATAATATTCTCCGACTAGAATTCTTTTAGCAAGTTGTTTTTCGGTAGTAGTAGCACTGCCATAGAACAAGGAATTATTGGTGCCACTGAACTGATTTTTTTGATAAATAACATCATAAAGAGAATTAACATTTTTAAAAGTTAGACAATCAGCTAAAACTCTATTAGCAACAACATTACCAACCATCAGCATCCCTAAATCACCATCACCTAAAGCTTCAGCTCGCATAATTCTAGCTAAAAGATCTAAGTCATTTTCTGTATAATTAATAATCATATTATTCACCTAATTTATTGTATGTTAAAAATTTAAAAAGTTTATTTGCTTATTAAGTAGTTTTTTTATGATGTTTTATGTTATAATATTAATATTAAAGGATGTGGTATTTATCAAAAGTTATTTTAAAATTATTTTAGTTATATGTTTAGCTTTTGTTTTTGGTAGTGGATTTACATATGAAAATTTAGCATTACCAGTTAACGATAATAATTATAAAACAAATGAAGTTATTCAATCTACAGAATTATTATATGATACTAAAAATACAGATAATAATTTAATATATGATGAAGGAATAGTTAAAATTGATAATCCTACATCTGATAATGATAGACAAGATATTTCATACAAAGATATGGATTGTTATGGTTTACTAGGGATGCCAGAAGATCCTAATAGTCCAGCATATTGGTTACAACTTGCTTTAAAAATAATGCGTTATGTTGCTATTGCGGCTTTATTAATCTTAAGTACTATTGATTTTGTTATGGCAATTACTAAACAAGATAATGATGCTTTAAAGAAAGCAATTCAAACAACTATAAAAAGATTTATTTTTGCAGTATTGTTATTCTTTGTCCCATTACTTACTGAATTTATTATGGACTTCTTTGGGGTATATGGAACTTGTGCTTTATAATTGCAAAAATTAAATATTATTGATATAATAGAAATGCTTTATTTGAATATATTTAAATAAAGTTCCTAGGGGATTAGTTAAATGGTATAATAGGAGTCTCCAAAACTTTAGTTGGGAGTTCGATTCTCTCATCCCCTGCCATAAAAAATGCCGGACTTATGTCCGTTTTTACATATTAGAAACGATTTTTTTAAATCAATATTAATTTATTAATTTATTAAGTAAAAAATAACTATTGATTTTTATTTATGTTGTGGAATATAATAAACGAAAGGAGGTTTAGGATAATGAATCAAAAATTATATATGATTGTAACTTATGATTATAAATATAGACCAGAATTCTTTTATAATGTAGATGATTTAAAAAATTGGTTTTTAACTCATATTGGTAGGGAAATACCTGAAATATATGTTTTAGAATATATAGGTGAATTTAATGGTGTAAGTGATGTAATTAAGTTAAGCGTTTTAAGCCAAGAATATAGTTATTATATTACGGCAGTTAATAAAAAATTACTTATTGAATACAAAGAAGAAAAAAATTTATGGCAAAATATTAATCATATTTCTCAATCTAGTCCTTTTTATTACCCTAATCAAATTTATAATGCTTTGCAAGGCATGAGCATTAATTTAAATAATGTTTATGAAAATGAAAGTGACAGAATTAGCGAGTTTGATGTTGTAAATGAAAGTGGATTTTGTGCTATGAAAAATGATATTATTAAAGAATTAAATAAATTAACAGGCCCTAATGGATTTATATCAGCTAAAACTTCAAAAGAAAAGAAACACCTCAAAGCACTAAATGATAGACTAAAATATATGGAAAATGAACAACAAAAATTAAAATTAGTAAGAACCAAACCTTTAATACATTTTCCTGATTATACCCGCTATTTTTAATTAGAAACTCTAAAACATTGCTGTAAAGATTATATTATTAAGCAATATGAATAAAGATGAAAATAACATTAGACCTATATTTGAAGAACAAGAATCTCTTACATAAAAGTAAGGGATTTTTTCATATTGGGTAAATTTTATTGTAAGTAGCAATAGCTTTAGTATAATATGTATGTAATGTTATTTGAAATTTAAGAGTTATTTACTATATTTTAATAGTAAAGGTTGGATATAAGTTTAACTGATAGTTTGCATACCAAACAAGTAAAAAAACTGTCACAAAAACTGCCAATTCTGCCATTATAAAAGAAGATATATCAAGAAATAACAAAAAGATAAAGACTTGATATGCCCTGTTTTATGGTGGTTGGGGGCGATTGAGGGTTGTTATTATGAACTTCAAAACTTTAGTTGGGAGTTCGATTCTCACATACCCTGCCATTGAAAAACAAAATAGGATTTTCCTATTTTTCTTTTTTAATTTGAGAATAACTTTATATAATGTAAACTTTACGAGAAAAATAATAAAAAAAACTTTACTAAATAGAATAAATGATATAATAAAAATATAAATAGGAGGTTATGATTATGAATAATGGAAATAATTTGGATAACCATGGAATAGGGGATAATCCTCGAAAAGGACAAATGTATTATGATCCAAATTTTGATAAAAAATATGTTGATCGTGATAGGCATGGTTTAGGTGATGACCAATCTAAAACTCAAACATATTATGATCCAGGTTTTGATAAAGGTTATATTGATCTTGACACCAATTTAAGGTCGAATTACGGAATAGATAATTTTAACGATTAAGATACCAAAAGAAATGAGGTTTTGGTAGTTGTTGTTAAAATTATCTAGAAGTTTTGAGGACTTAAATTGTGGGTCTCAAGCCCCGCAGTCTTGCTGCGCGGAATAAAAATTGATATAATAGCAATGTGATGAAAAATGGGAAGATATGTGCACAAATCGCATAACAAATCAATGCTATTGTATCATTTGGTTTGCAGTGTGAAATATAGAAAAAATGTATTAACGGATGAAGTAACAGCAACATTGGTAAATGTATGCATGGATTTGCAAGAACGATATTCGGATATAACTTTTATAGAAATAGGAACAGATGAAAATCATGTGCATATGTTGATACAAACAACCCCAAATTATGCAATAAGTCAGACAGTACGAACAATAAAAAGTACAACAGCGAGAATGATATTTAAACTAAATCCTGAAGTAAAAAAGAAATTATGGGGTGGTAAGTTTTGGTCTGATGGATATTGGATTGAATCTGTAGGAAAACATGGTTCAGAAAGTGTTATCCGCGAATATGTAAAAAATCAAGGCAAAGATAAATATGAACAACTATATTTTAACGATGAGACCTTATCAAGCCCCGACAATCTTGTTGCGGGGTAGTTGACAGACATGGTATTGGTGCAGTTTCTTTTAACGATAAAGAAAGATTTGGCATGAGTGATAATGAACTTCAAGAATTTTGTAAAGGTATTATTTCAGCAGAAAAAATATCACCCCAAGGATATGAAAAATTAAAAACTTTACCTGATATGTCTATAAAAGAAATAATTAAATCGAGATATATAAATACCACTAATAAATTAAAAAATGGCTATACTGATAACTTATTACAAGCTCAAATCTATACTGATTTAAAAATTATTTTAGAGTTAGTGGGAGCCGAAAAAGATTTATATAAACCAGATATAAATATTTCTGATTTATTAGGCGGAGAAAATTATCAAAATGTTATTGGCATATTAGATGGATATACTAATTACATTCAAAGTTCAAAAGTAGATTCTAAAGATGAAATATTAAAATTAATTACGGATTTGAAAGAAAAAGCAATAGCATATTCCGAAAATTTAGATGCACCAGGAATGTCTAAATAAAAATTATCTAGTGTTACGACTAGATTTTTTGTTTACTATTTAGTACAATAAAATTGAAAGTAGGTAAATAAATGATTAGAGCTTTTTGGCAACATTATCGCATAAGAAGACTAGTAATTATTTTAGGAATAATTGTACTTGTAGTTTTATTTAAATTAATCATTGATTATATGAATTATTCTTTAGTTTCTTCTTATAAATTTTCTGATACTGGGTTTTATCCTAGTTGTGGTAGCTATGTTTTAGGTAATAAACCTACTATGGAAGAATATTTAGAAAGTGATTATAAAGAATATTATACCCCTTTAAAAATAAATAATGAAAAGATAATCATTGCTTGTTTAAATATTAATTATGTTGTTTATCCTTCTTTTTGGAAAAGTTATACTGAAAAAGAAAAGGTTTATCCCTTAAATGAAGCCTTAGAAAATAGGATGATAGATTATCAAGAATTAGAAAATTATTATAATAATGAAAGTTATTTGGTAGATAATAATTATAAAATAAATGATTTTATAATTTATGAAAGTAAACCATAAGGCTTGCTTTTTTAATTAGATATTAGATATAATTTGCTAATGCAACCAAATTTCTACAAAAAACAACCTAAAGATGGTAGTATGCTACCAGTAGAAATTATAAAATGTTTGTGAAAGGAGA
>CANPZG010000008.1 GCA_947588765.1 uncultured Bacilli bacterium | reverse complement strand
ACTAAATCACGCAAGCAATTATAGGTAAAAGTACCATATTTTTGATTTTCAAATTTTAATTTTAATTCTTCTAACGAAAATTTTGTCTTTTCTAATTCATCACTCAAATCGGAAATAAATTTCACAATTCTGTCTTCTCTTTGATTAGGAATAACATTTTGAACTATTTCTGACACAAATCCGCCAGCTACAGGAATTATTCCAACTGCCGCAGAGATTCCAGAAACAATAATATCTGTTGAATTAGCATTTAAATTTTTTTATCCATACAAATTTCTCCAATCATCAAAAAAACGTAAATATTTCTATATAATTATACTATAATTTGTTAAAAATCGCCATACTCCCACCTGAAAAAGCACAAAAATGTGCTATAATTTATTTAGTTGATTTAATCAATCTTGGAAGTATAATTTTTCGTAGATAAGTAAAGTTATCGCTCCATTTTGTATTTTAGTCGACTTTTTAGTTCGATTTTTTAATATAAAAATGAAATATGGTCGAAAAGTGGTCGAATGCATTGATTATTAAAAAAATAAGTTTTTAATAATATTAAAGGTGATAACTATGTTTGTAGCTTTTGCAAATTCTAAAGGTGGTACAATTTATATTAGCATAAATGATGACAGAAAGATAAAAAGGCTAAAAAATGTTAGTAAAGATATGAAACATTAAGCAGTATGATTCGCGAAGGAATAAAATCTAATGGTGTTTTTTTAGGCAGGTAATGTTTCTACACCTGCATCAAATGAAATGATTAAAAATTTAATAAAGGAAAATCATGATGTATTTGAAAGTGAAATATCTCATAATCAAAATTTACATTTCACATATTTAAAAAAGATGTTTCAAAATAAAGATATAGTTTTTAATGAAAATAAGTACAAAGCGTTAAATCTATTAAATGATGATAATTATTATACTAATTTAGCACTACTTTTATCAGATGAATGTCCATAAATTTGATGTAAATCTTACTTTTTTCAATTAAAAATTGTATAATTAAATTATTAAATAAATATGAATTTAGATATGAAGTTTAAAGGAGAAGTTAAAAATGCAAATATTAAAAAGAATAAAACTAAATAATAACATTTATTACATAATTGTTGATTTGAAATATAAAAAAAGCCAATTGGAATTCCCTATTTTATGTCTAAAAAATTATAAAGACGAATATTGGGATGGCGGAGATTGTAGCAATTTAATAAAAGAAGTAGAGAAAAATTATACACAAGAGAAAGCAAAACAATATGATAAAAATATTAGCTTTATGGCTGATGTTTTGTATATATATGATAGAATACCATTTATAGATGGTATAAAAGATACTTATATTTCTAAAAATGATAATTTACCATATTCAGAAGGTTATATTTCAAAAGAAGATATAGAAAATTATATTAAAGAATTCAAAATAAAAATGAATAACAACAATAATTTTAAATTAAGTAATGAAAAAACTTGGATATTATAATTAATACTTTTTTTATAAAATTATTATTATGTTATATTTCAAAAATGATAAAAAAAGTAAAGAAATTGCTAAAATAATCCTGAAAATAAGAAAATAACCTTTTTGCAAGATTAGGCATTAAGATTATTTTTTTATAAAGAATTCATGGCACGCTTTGTTGCATAAGCAATGAAAATGGCGATAGTATTCTTTTCTTTTTATGAAGTCGCAAGACAAATAAAAAAGAAACATTATCACTTACAATCAGTTTGTGATATGTTACTTAATTTGGGTATCAAAAGGGAAAAATCCCCTTTGCACACCTAAGTCGGTAAACCAACTTAGTAGTGTGTTATTACTATATCATAATCTTAATTTTTTGTTATACTTCTTGAATGATTATTCTCTGATATTTGTTCTTGATATTCAGATCTAATACGAACTAAAATTTCGTCTAACTCTAATGTTGTAATTTTTCCACCATTATTTGTTAAAGTTTCAATTTCTTCATCTGTCAAATAATTAAATAATGGTTGACATTCATCAAAATGAATATAATCTAAACACCAATCATAATGTTTTTCAGATTCATAATGCAATCTATACCAAGCTTGAAAGGCATTATGATATTCATAACATATGCCACCATTACCAGTTGCACGTAGTATATATAAATTTGTTTCATTATCTACATTTGAATTTTCCATTACAACTAAATCTTCCATATTGAATGTTTCAACATTTTGTAATCTTTCTTTTTGCTCTAATAAACTTGCGATTTTCTTTTCTAGTGCATCACGTTTTTCAATATAATCACTTAAGTATTGGTTAACTAATTCATCTTCGCTTACAATAGTTGTATTACTTGGTTTAGATGAATTATTATTTTTAGAATCCAATTTACCTAAGCAAAATCCAGATGCTACTAATACTAAACTTAGTCCTCCCGATATAATTCTAGTCCTTAATTTTTCGTTAATTTTAATGCTTTTCATTTCAATTTCTCCCTCTGTGAGGTCATATTCTATCATAAAATGCTATAACTGTCAAATTCACCTCAACAAAATATTACTTACACACTTAAATGCAATTTATAATATAATCAATCTAACGAGTGAGGGATATTTTTTTGATAATTGCTTTAAAACCCTCTTATCATCCACTCCATTGACGAATCTGTTCGAATTTTTTAGACATACAAATATATTTCATCTCTAGATAGAGATGATTTTTTATGTTAAAAAAGCCCCATAGAACATTTTGATATACTTGTCAACTACCCCGCAATAAGATTGTCGGGGCTTGATAAGGTCTCATCGTTAAAATATAGTTGTTCATATTTATCTTTGCCTTGATTTTTTACATATTCGCGGATAACACTTTCTGAACCATGTTTTCCTACAGATTCAATCCAATATCCATAATTTTTCGAATATAGTAAAGTTATCGCTCCATTTGAAATCAACTTACGAACTTAAAGGTTTGTAAGTTTTTATTTTAAAGAAAAATTGGGGCTGTCCAAAAATTAAATGATTAATTTCTAGTCAGCCCCTTTCATCATTACAATACGAAGTTTTGGAATTCTAAGGAATATTTCTTAGCCCACTGATATCTTGTTAGTATAACAAGATATCTAGGAGGTTATGTATTTTGACATGACAAAATAGCTTCTAAGGAGATGATTTTTATAAGTGAACTTGCATATTCTTTGCATTTAAGAAGTAATAAAAATAGAAAAAATAATGTTAGAAATTCTGCTAAAAATAATGTAAGTGAAACAACTTCAATGACTAATAATGGAATACAAGATGCAAAAACTTTATCAAAATGTGAATATAACTTAGATGCAACATTAAAGTAAAAATTAAAAAGTAGAAATAGAGATATTAATATAGCCGATATGACTAATTATCAAGAAACAAAGGATTTAATAGGAAAGATAAAGAAGGGGTTTATGCAGAAGTTGTGGAGGATATGTATAATAATCAAATTATTAATGAAAAAACATTTGATAGAATTACAAGTTTTGATAATAATTATTAATAAGAAAAATATGACATGGAACTATAAAATAAGATGATTAAAATGCCTAGTTCTTATGATATAATATATTTTAGTGAGGCGAATAAAATGGGAAAAAAGTATGTAGATAATTATTGGGATTTTATTGGAGCAGATACAAAAGAATATACTCATTCATTTCACATATATCCGGCGATGATGATTCCTCAAGTAGCACGCGAAATATTAAGTAGATATAAAAATAATGATATGAAAATTTTATTTGATCCTTATTGTGGCACAGGTACTTCACTTGTTGAGGGATCCTTAGTTGGTTTAAAATGCATTGGGACTGATTTAAATCCATTAGCAAGATTAATATCAAAATCTAAAGTTACTAAAGTTAACATCAACAATATTATAAAGCTTTTAAACAATTTTGAAAAGTTAACGAAAAATAAAAATATAAAAGTGTATCAACGACCAAATATTAATAATTTAGATTTTTGGTTTAAAGAAAAACAAATAGTTGATTTGATGTTTATAAAAGACTTTATTGATTCAATTGATAATCAAGATGAAAAAGACTTCCTTCTAGTTCCGTTTAGTGAAACATTAAGGGAAGTTTCCTTAACAAGAAATGGTGAATTTAAGTTATACAGAATTCCAAAAGAAAAAATTAATAATTGGAATCCAAATACTATAAAATTATTTACAGAAAAATTAATGAGAAATATAAATGGTTATAAAGAGTTTGAAAAGAAAAACAAATTATTCAATCATGAAGTTTATAATTTCAACTCTTCAGAAGAAATACCCAATGAATTAATACAAGAAAATTCTGTCGATATTGTAATTACTTCCCCACCATATGGAGATAGCGGTACAACTGTAGCTTATGGTCAATTTTCTACTTTATCAAATGAATGGCTTGGTATAGAGGATGCGAGAAAACTGGATAAAAAATTAATGGGTGGCAAAACGACAGATATTCAGGAAACCGGTTTTAAAGTATTGGATGACATTATTCAGCAAATAGCTGTAGAAAAGCCAAAAAGGGCTAAAGAAATATGGTCATTTTATCGAGATTATAAAAAATCAATAGAAAATGTAAGCAAAATTGTTAAAAATCATGGTATTTGTGCCTATGTAGTTGGTAATAGACGTGTAAGTAATATTGAATTACCTACAGATGAATTTACAAGATATGTATTTGAAAATAATGGATTTAAGCATGTTGAGACAATAATAAGAAATATACCAAATAAAAGACAACCTAAAAAAACATCTCCAACTAATAAAACAGGCAATACTGTTTCTACAATGACCAATGAATATATTGTTATAATGAAAAAGGAAGATTGATTAATCTTCCTTTTGTTCTTCGAAACTTCTTAGTTCAAAAATATCATATAAACATTCTAAATCAGATTCCTTAATTCTAAATCCAGTTCCATGATCATGTGTTTTGCCATAGTATTTACCACTTTTATAAACACCTATTCTAATATCTAGCATAATTTTTCCATTACTTATGGCATCTAAGAATTTATCAAAATTTTTAAATTTACATATGGTTATTTTATCATATTTGAATAATTCTTTTCCGTTTTCTTTTCTACTTTTACTATCTACTAAAGCTAAAATTTTTAATTTTCTTTCCAATTTCTTGTTAAGTGATTCAAAAGTCCAAAATGTAATTTTTTCAATTAAGTTATCATCCATATCAAATACAAGTAAATAAATTTTTTTGTCATCTTTATTTACCTCCATTTGAAACTTATTTTTATTAAAATAAATTGTCTTTCTAGTGGCAAATATAGATGTATGAAGAGTTTTTAATCCGGATTTTTCATCAATTTCACCATATGTTTCTCTTAATCTTGTATTCTCGCTAGGTTTTGGCCCATCTGGACAAGCAGTAAATAAAGTTGTAAATGAATTACTATTTGATCTATGAGTCTTTAATTCAATGCCTTTATAATCAGGATCTCCTATATTATCTTCTACTTTTTCTAGTAAATCTTCAAAAGTTTTTCCAATACCTGTATTGTGCTGTCTATGGCTCTCAATCCAGCCCTTACAAGCAATTTCTGTAAATTTAGTTAAAAGTTCATCAATTATTTCTTGTTCTGTTTGCATATAATACCTCCTTGTAATCATTATATCACAAAATATTTTATTATTTATATGTTATAATTGTACTGGTGATTAAATTGAAGGTATTAACATTAAGGCAACCATGGGCGACTTTAGTTGCAGAAGGAATAAAAAAATATGAATTTAGATCTTGGAAAACTAAATACAGAGGAAAAGTGTTAATTCATGCTGGATCTGGAATAGATAAAGAAGATATGAAAAAATATGAGAATATGAATTTAGAATTTCCTTCAAGAAGGATTTTGGCCATTGTTGAAATAGAAGATTGTTTAGAATTAGACGACAAATTAAATAAAAAAATAATAGCTGAAAATAACATCGCATATGGAAACAAATTTAGAACTGGTTATGCATGGAAATTAAACAACATAAAAAAGATAGATTATAATAAAGAAGTAAACGGACAACTGGGATTATGGAATATAGATTTAGATGAAGAAAATATTAAATAAATATTTAGGAGGTTAGTCTGAAAAATAATCTTTTTCATGACTATGTGAGCCTTGAATGAAGTGAAAGGAATGTGTGGTTTTTATGAATATTAATGAATTACAAGATTTTATAGATGTACTTGAAGATTTAGCAACTTATTGCAACATCAGTATTGATGAAAAAATTTTTTCAGAAAATATAAGAAAAATTAAAAAAATGTTTAATGATGCAAATATAGATGTTCCACCTGAGATAAAACTTACAAAACGTTCTTATGATTATAGAAGTCAATTGCAAAAATTTGGTGGATATAAAGAACGTCGTGAAAGAATAAAAGAAACATTTTATCCTCTAATGGATTATCTTGAGAATAAAATTAATATTTCAACTCAGACAGAAGTATTTACACAAAAGAAGTTAAATGACTATTTAAGGTTAAATAATTATACAATAAAAACTCTTTATGGTAATATAACTGAAATTTCAATAACTGAAACTAGTGCTGGTGGTAATGGGATTGTATATTTTGGAAAATTAAACAATCATGATGTTGCCATTAAATTTTTATTAAAGAATGATAAAAATAAAAGGAATAGATTTTTGTGTGAATTTTTCAATGTACTAATTGGTGTAGATAATAATGAAGGAATAGTTAAGCAATATTTTTATGAAGAAATAGTTTTGGATAACTGTAAAGTGCCAATAATAGTAATGAAGAAATATTCAAATCATCTTGAATATGTAGATGAAATATCCCAAGATGAATTAATATCTAATTTTGACCAACTAGCTCAAGCATTAAAAAAAATACATGATAATGGTATTATACATAGAGACTTAAAACCAAAAAATATATTAATAGATGAGAATGGAAGACTTAATATTGCTGATTTTGGAATATCATGTTACAATTCTGATATTTATGATATGACAGGCCATACTCAAAAAAGTGAAAGATTAGCAAACTACGAGTTTTCTGCCCCAGAACAAAATGATAGTAAAAAAGAGTTAACAAAAGCAGCAGATATTTATTCTTTAGGTCAGATAATATATTGGCTAGTTTTTAATGAAACATGCAAAGGTACTAGACGAAAAAAGATAACAGACAAGTACTCTGGTCCAAGAATGGAATTATTAGATAATATTATAGACAAATGTATTGCTAATGAACCAAGTGACAGATATCAAACAATAGATGAAATATATAAAGATATAAATAGTAAATTGCTTCCTTCTGGTGAAGTAAACACAAAAAAAGTAATTAAAAAAGACAAAAAAGAAATAAAAGAACAACTAGAAGACATAATGCAACATATTGCTTTTACAATAGATAGTGATAGATATGGAAATCAATATGAGATACCAACTTTTAAAACAACTAATCGTTTTACAAATGAAAAAATTAAAATGTTTTTAGAAAGAATACAAATGAAACAACAAGAATTGTTATTTTATGATAAAGTAAAATTTTCAGATTTCTATGATGATAATGATAGTATGTTCTTTGAAGAATCTTATATAGACAAAAAACATTTTTCTGATTTATATAACTTATATTTAGAAATAAAAGAGGATGATGAACTATTTCTTCCTTTTATAAAATACATTGTAAAAACATTCAATGATAATTGTATAGACCTTCCATTTTAAAAGATAATATGTTATAATCTTTATAGATGGATGATTTATATATCACCCTCATAGTGAGCAAAAGTTGTAGATATCTTCCACAATCGCTCCATTTTATAATATTTATTCATTTTATGAATATAATATAAATATTAATTAATAAAAAAAGGAACACTTAATAAGCTAGTGCCAAAGTGTCGCCAATTGTTGGTTTCCACCTAAATCAAAGTTGAGTTAGGTGGATTTTTTTATATTAATGCAAAACATAACAAAAATAGTAAAAAGTAGATAATTATTACTTGAGAAAGAATTAAAGAAAAAATCAAATAGTTTTGTTAAGAAAAATTTTATATGAAATTAAATAAGAAATAACATAAATTAAAATATTTAAAGTAAGACAAATATATGGTGATATTTTGAATAGATATAATAAATCTATATTTAAATAAAATCCCGGAAATAACAATAATAACAAAGAACCAAATATACCTAATAAAAAGATAAATAAAGCGGGAATAACAACTGATTGCATCCTACCCTTTTCTACTCCCCATTTATAAATACAAGGCACATTTGCACACATTAAGAAAGATACACTTGTAAAAGCAATTAAACATATTCTTAATGAATCACCTAAATTATCTATTTTTCCACGAACTAAAATAGTAATAACAAAACTAATAAAAATACCAATTATAAGAGAAACAAAAGAATTTAAAAAGACAAATAAATATTTTGATAAAACAATTTCTTTTCGCGTAATTGGTAAAGATAGTAAATATTTATCGGAATCAGCATTTTCATCATAAGAAAAAGAAGAAATACTATTCATTCCAAAAAAGATTAAAAATAATATTGAACCAAAAGTAAAAATTTCCCTTCTGATGGAACCTACCGTAATTAAAAATATAAACATAAAAATGCTAAAAATAATATTGCTTTTAAAATTTCTAAAGACATATAAATCTTTCGTTAATAAACCTTTAATAGTATTCATAATTATTCTCCCTTCACCAGTAATAGCATTAATTCTTCTAAAGTTGGTTTTCTTATCTTTAACTTAGAATATTTTTTTTGAAAATCATGTTTAGGATTTACTAAAATATAACATTCATTTTTATATTTTAAACATTTTAGATAGTCTTCTTTTTTTATCTTAATAAAGTTATCTTCTAATAATTCAACAATCCCATATTCATTATCTATTTTCTCTTTACTAACATCTAAAATAATATTGCCATCATCAATAAATATTACTTCATCCGCTAAATGTTCTAAATCGCTTGTTATATGAGTAGTCATTAAAATAGAATTTTCACCATTACTGACAAAATTATTAAATAGTTCAATTATTTCATAACGAAATATAGGATCTAAACCATTAGTAGGTTCATCTAATATCAATAATTTTGGTTCATGGGCAATAGCACACAATACTTTAATTTTCATTTTCATTCCACTTGAAAATTCTTTTAAGGGTTTATTACAAGGTATTTTAAATTTTTTAATTGTATCATAATATAATTTTTCATTCCAATTATGGTAAAAATTTTTCATTAATTTATTAATGTCATTCACATTTAAAATAGGAGAAAAGAAACTATCATCTAAAACAACTCCAATATGTTCCCTATCTATTTTAGTTAAATCTCTACTATCTTTATCAAAAATTTTTATATTTCCTTTATCATAGGTCATTAAATTTAATATAGCCTTAATTGTCGTAGTTTTGCCACTACCATTTTCTCCAATAAGACCAATAATTTTACCTTTAGGTAATCTTATATTAATTTTTTTTAATTGAAAATCTTGATAATTTTTTGTTAAATTTATAACTTCTAAATTATATGCCATTATTTATCACCAATTAAAAGTATACCATAAATAATTGTTTTTATAGTATATATTGTAGTATAATTATAAAAAGTTGCAGATATAGTTTAATGGTAAAATATAAGCTTCCCAAGCTTAAGTTACGAGTTCAATTCTCGCTATCTGCTCCATAGATAAATCTTTTGTTTTATAATCAAGAAAAAATTATGAAAGTTTATCTTTATCTTTCATAATTTTTTTACATTTCATCTTTTTCGCTATAATCAAGTGCCAACTCAATTATTTTATTAATTAATGTCATATTTTTCCCTATTTGTTTCACAAAATCTTCGCCTAAAATATTTTTAAATTTAGTAATTGCTAACTGCACATATCTTGCTTCAATTTCAAATAGTTCTAAATAGTTCAAGATAACATCATCGAGAAAATAAAAATTATTATTCTTTAATAGCATATAAACTTTATTAAAATTATCTTCATCTAATAAATTTATATAGCTTTCTTCATAATTACTATATACTAAATCTAAATATGTTGAGTTTAAATATTTATCTAAAAACATATTAAACACCTTTATCCTTTTGATTTTTAATATAATATTCACTTATTAAATCTTCTAATGATAAACCATATTTTTCTTTCATATCATAACTACTCATAGAAAATATGTCAATAAGTAAATCATCTTCGTCTATAATTGGAATATTATGTACTTTAAGAAATTCAATTTTAGATTGTAACTCTTGAATGGAAATATGACTAAGAATTGTTTTGTTTTTTTCGATATTTATATTATATTGAGTACATAAATTATTTATTTCTAATTTATTTTTCTTTATATTCCAAACCATACCTATATTACATAACAATATTCCCCGTTCGCTTTTGATATCACAGCTATATCTTTGGGTACTTATCCAAGCTCCAAGATTGACCATTCCATTTTCATCATAAGTATAACCATCATTGGTTTTATATCTTTGAGGAATTTCTAAATTTCCATAATGCTCATAATATGCTTTGGCTAGTTCATAATTTCGGTTCCATTGTTCTTCAAAAGGTTTTAATACAAAACCTATCATTTGCAATAGCTTTTGTTGTTCCGACGATAAATCAGAAAAAGTTTTCCTTTGGTTAGATAACCAAATTCCAAGATTAACAATTCCATTTTCATCATAAGTATAACCATCATTGGTTTTAAAAGTATGTGGTATCAATAAATTTCCATAATGTTCATAATATGCTTTGGCTAGTTCATAATTTTGGTTCCATTGTTCTTCATGAGGCTTTAATACAAAACCTATTGCTTGCAATAATTGTTGCCTTTCAAGGGATAAACTAGAAAAAGTTTTCCTTTGGTTCTTTATCCAAATTCCAAGAGTTATTTTTCCATTTTCATCATAAGTATAACCATCATTGGTTTTAAATCTTTGAGGAATTTCTAAATTTCCATAATGCTTATAATATGCTTTGGCTAGTTCATAATTTCGGTTCCATCGTTCTTCATGAGGCTTTAGTACAAAACCTATTGCTTGCAATAATTGTTGCCTTTCAAAGGATAAATTAGAAAAAGTTTTTCTTTGAGTAGTTATCCAAATTCCAAGAGTTGATTTTCCATTTTCATTATAAGTATAACCATCATTGGTTTTAAACTTTAAAGGAATTTCTAAATTTCCGTAATAATCATAATATGCTTTAGCTAACTTATAATTTTGATTCCATTGTTCTTCTTGAGGCTTTAATACCAAGCCTATTGCTCGCAATAATTGTTGCTTTTCAAAGGATAAACTAAAAAATTTTTTTCTTTGGTTAGTTATCCAAGTACCGAGATTTATAGAACCTTGCTCATCATAAGTACAACCATCATCGGTTTTAAAAATTTGTGGTATCAATAAATTTCCGTAATAATCATAGTATGCTTTGGCTAGTTCATAATTTTTATGCCATTGCGCTTCAAAAGCATTTAATACAAATCCTATTGCTTGTAATAATTGTTGCCTTTCAGGCGATAAACTAAAAAATTTTTTTCTTTGGTTCATTATCCAAATTCCAAGATTAACAATTCCATTCTCATCATAAGTATAACCATCATTAGTTTTAAAAATATGTGGTATCAATAAATTTCCATAATGATCATAATATGCTTTAGCTAGTTCATAATAATCTTCCCACGTCTTTGTTAATCTATCACCAACATATTTTAACATTTCAAATAAATCTTGATTCTCTATTTCAATATCAAAAGAGGCATCTTTTATTTTTACATCTCTATGATTACCTAAGCCTATACTTTGTATACCTTTAATTCTATCTTTTAAATTATTTTCAAGTTCTTTAATGAATTCATAGTTATTAGTTAAATCAATTACTACTGGGGCAATTAGTTTTTCAATTAGTTCTTCTTTAAGTGTATTTTCTTTAACAGAAATATCTCTTGATTTACACATCTCTATTAATTCTTCTATTGAATGTTTTTTTAATTCTTCAAACATATCTTTAGTATTTCCTCGAACAGCTAAGGCTCTACCTAATTGTTCAAAATAGACAATATCTGATGCTGTACCCCTACCCATAATAACACCATCAATATTAGGAGCATGAATTCCCTCGTTATATTGATTTATAGCAAACATTATTCGCAATTTATGATTAACTTTTTCCCCATCTAGCGAAACATCATCATAAAAAGCATCACGATTTTGTTTTCCAACTTCCCCCATTTTACTTGTTGAAGTATAAATAACAATATCTTCTTCCGGAACAAATTGTTTAAACCATAGAAGTGCTTGATTTTTAATTGTTTCAATATCATTAGTTCCTTCTTCTACATAAGGTGGACAAAAATATATATATTTTCCATTTGGCTTTATATTTTTTCTTAAAAGATTAGGTATGCTTGGGGCCTCATGAATTCTTCTTTTAACATCAGTTAAAATTGACATATATTCTTGATATTCTTTAGTAGAAGTATCTAGTTTTTGAACACTTTCTTCTAGTTTACTTTCTAAACCAATTAAATTTATATAGGCACTTTTATATACTGGTTTAGGAAGTATACCATCTATCATAGCATCACATAAATCATATCTACTCTCTATCTTACGGGAAAATAATTCCTCAGTTAGAGGATTAGCCATATCTCTTTCATAAGCCGTACCTCTATCTCTTACCGTATAAGCTGTCATTCCAAATATTTTCATATTAGGATGAGTTTCTATCATTGCATTAATTCTTGCTCCCCATATAGGTGCTCCTATATGATGAAATTCATCAAGAATTAGTAAATCACAATTAATATTTCTTATCTCTTCTCTACTTAAAGAGATAAAACTATGATAAGTTCTAAATTCTAAATTAGGAAAATCCCTTTTTAATTCTAAATTTGGATTATCTGTTATTATTTTTTTTATATGTTCAATTATTCCATTAGATGGAACCACATAAACAATTTTTTTATCTTTATTATCGTATGCAAGTTGTAAGGCATTATAGGATTTACCTGTTCCCGTAGCATGAACTATACCCACGACATCTTCCCCTGTTGCAAAGGCTGATTTTATCTTTTTATAACTATTTCTATTATGCTCATATAAACCTATTATTTGAAATTCATTATTATTTTTATTATTATTCATAACTTTCTCCATCATAAATTTCAATATCAATAAAATGTTTACCTGATATATCTTGTTCTTTCATTAAAACTAAATCATTTTTCATTATTTGGGCATTAGTTTCATTGGACTCTAAAACTATGTCTTTTACACCATCTTGTGTTTTTATTTTAAAGCCAATATTAGTTCTATCCATAACATCTAATAATCCACCATTTTGATATTGTTCGGGAATATATACTTCAATTACTTTTCCTATTGTTTTAGTCATCTCTTTCACTTCCTTTATTTATAACAACCCATTTACCTTTTTTATTTGAGCCAGTATGCTTAACATAATCATTATTTTCTAAATCACTTAAATGATAACTAATCATTCTTGAGTTAAATCTATAATTAATTTAATTATACTATATATTAAAAACTTTTCCTAGCAAATTTCCTAACAATAACTAAAATAGTTACTATTTTTCCTTTACTTTATTTTGTAACTTTTAAAAAAAGTATTATAATATAAGTAAATTAAGGAGGTAGCAAATGATTAAATCAAAAGGTTGGGACTGGAAAGTTCTTAAAGAAGAAAAAGAGGAAATTTGGAAAAATCCTAGTATCGAATCTTATTATTTATTAAACAGATGGAAATCACAAGATAAAAAAGATTTCTTGGATTTAGGATGTGGATTAGGTAGACATGCCATTCTTTTTGGTAAACATGAATTTAATGTTAGTTGTTTTGATATTAGTACTGAAGCCATTAATCGTACTAAAGAATGGGCCCAAAAAGAAAATTTAGAATTTGATTATAAGGTTGGTGATATGCTTAGACTACCTTATGAAGATGAACAATTTGATTGTATTTATTGTAAAAATGTTATTTCTCATACTGATACAGAAGGAATGAGGCAAATAATAAAGGAATTAGCTAGAGTTATGAAACATAATGGTGAATGTTACATTACTTTAGGTTCTAAAGACACATGGGGATTTAAACAAGAAAGTTGGCCTTTAATAGATGAAAATACTCGTTTAAGAATGGTTGAAGGTCCTGAATATAAAGTACCTCACTTCTATGTTGATTATAAATTAGTAAAAGAATTATTTAAAGATTTCAAAATAATTAATATTAGACAAGAAATTGAATACACGGAAAAAGAAAATGATATAACCGAATCATATCATTATCATATTTTAATTCAAAAACCTTAAAAATACTAAAACTACTTTCATAATTAAAAAGTAGTTTTCTTTTTGTTTTAAAAAAGTGGGGCAAATAATCTTAATATAGCTTGCCATAAGGATTTAAAGAATCCCACTTTAACATCCTTATCATTTAACTTTTTACAATCTTTAAATGTTTCAGTAAAATCATCATAAATATCTTTGATGGCTTTAACTTCTTCCATATAAATTCCATTTTCAAAATGTAAATATAAACTACGATAATCCATATTAATAGTTCCTACTACAGCTCTAACATCATCAGATACAAACACTTTCGAATGAACGAAACCTTTCGTATATTTATAGATCTTTATCCCGTTATCATGTAATACTCTAAAGAAAGATACTGTTTGGGTATAAACAATTTTTTTATCAGGTATACCAGGAACAATAATTCTTACATCGACTCCTCTTTTAGCTGCTCGACATAAAGTATTAACCATATCCGTATCGATTATTAAATAAGGAGTCATAATATAAACATAATCTTTCGCACTATTAATAATATTAATATAAACATCTTCACCAATTAAATCTTGATGCAAGGGAGCAACCCCATAAGGTAAAACATATCCTTTATTCTTTTTCGTATCTTTAAAATCATATTTAAATTTAGTTATATCTTTATCTTCAGCAATATTGGCATTCCATAAAGTTAAAAACATCACGGTTAGATTCCAAATACCATCACCAACAACTTTAATCCCATTGTCTTTCCATACCCCAAATCGACTTTTAATATTTATGTATTCATCACTTAAATTTACGCCACCTGAAAAGGCTACTTTACCATCAATTATCGTTATCTTTCGGTGATCGCGGTTATTCATAAATATGCCGCGGAAAGGACTCAGTTTATTAAATGATATACATTTTATGCCAAACTTAGCTAACTCTTTGGCATAATTTGAAGAAAGCATCGCAATACTACCCATATCATCATAAAGAATCCTAACATCTACTCCCCTGGCTGCTTTTTCTTTTAATATATCCAGAATTCCATTCCACATAATGCCTTCATTAATAATAAAATATTCCATGAAAATAAACTTTTCTGCCTTTTTTAATTCTTTTAATAATTCGGGATAAAATACTTCTCCAAAATTATAATAAGTAACATCATTATTCGTACTAACATAATAATTAGTCCGATTAATTATATATTTAATATTATCTAACTTTTTAGCTTCAATTTCTTGTTTTATTTCTTCGTCTTGAACTAAAAGCTTATTATATTTCTTTTCATGAGCAAATATGCTTTTCGATAATTTATTTTTGGAATAATTGCGACCTAAAGTAATTAAAAATATTGTTCCAAATATCGGAAAGATTAAAATTAGAATAATCCAAGGTAAATCATGAGACAATCTCGTACTTTCTTTTAATATTCCTAGAACAATTAAAATACTTATAATACTATATAATAAAGTTATTATTCCTAAGTATCTAGTAAAAAATAGTCTTATCATAATGGCAAAGCCAAATTGTAAAATAACCCCAATAAAAACAATGAAAACTCTTTTTATCGCATTTAACATATTTACTACTCCTCTTGTTTTTATTATAGCAATTTTTAGAATTTTTTTAAATATTTTTAGAATTTATTTTATCTAATAAGGATAGTTTACGAATTAATAAATTATTTTTACCTGTGCCCATACTAATATCCGGTTTTACTGTTGGCCCATGATAGTCACTACCGCCACTTATAAGTAAATTATATTTTTTTGCCATTGCTAAATAATATTGTTGGTCGACAGTTGTAAAAGAGGAATGATAGGCTTCTATTCCTTGTAAACCATAACTTATTAACTCTTGTAATTTTTTTTGAAATTCCGTATCCTCTAATTTTAATGATTTAGGATGGGCTAAGACGGGAATACCTCCACTAGTCTTAATTAAACTAATACATTCTTCTGCAGTTAAACCTTTATTAACACCACGAATTTTTTCGTGAGCGGCATTAAGATATTTATTAAAAGCATCGGGAACACTTTCAGCATAACCATATTTTACACATAATTTAGCAATATCTGGACGACCTAAATTATGATTGGCATTTATTAAAGCCTTGATATCTTCATAAGTAAAAGTAATCCCATAATCTCTTTTTATTTGTTCATAAATACTTAATAAGCGATTAACGCTATTATCTTTTAACAGCGTCATTTTTTGATTTAATTCTTTATTATAAGGATTTAAATCATAACCTAAAATATGCATTTGACCTTGCTTTACTTTCGCAGTTAATTCGATTCCCTTGATAATTTTTAAGTTGGCATCTTTAATTAAAGCCGGGATTGAACTAAAAATAGAATTTATTCTATCTAAAGCTTTGATACCTTCAATGGTATTATGATCTGTTATAGCCATAGCTTTTAAACCAACCTCTAAAGCTAAACGAATAAGTTTTTCTATATCATATTCCCCATCAGAATAAATAGAATGAATATGCATATCGATTAACTTTTTCTTAGCCAGATAGTTACTTAATAAAGTTAAATCTTGCCAATAGTCATTTTGCATAATCCTTAAACTTAAGGTACTACCATTTTCCATTGGGTCAATATCGTTTATTTTATCTTCATAATATTTTTTTGTATTTGCCATTTTTATCTCCTTAATAATAATTTTTGCCCTTCTTCCGCGACAATAGTATTTTCAAATACCGTCTTGGCCTCTTTTTCATAATTTTCTTTTCTTTCCTCCGGCCAAAAATGAGTTAAAACTAATTTTTTTACTTGAGCTTCCCGAGCAATTAAAGCCGCTTCATAAGCCGTCAGATGATAATTACAAGCTGGATTATCTTTTTTTAACAAAGAACTTTCACAAATAAGTAAATCCGTATTTCGACAAAATTCTATAGCATCCTTCAAATTAATTGAACCTATATCAGAGGTATATACCATTTTTTCTTTACCACTAGCAATTTTTACCATGAATGAAGGAATACTATGAGAACTATTATCATGAAAAGTTATTTTTAAATCATCTATTTCATAAGTTTTATCATTAATTATTTCCTCATATTCGCAAAAACTTTCTTTGGTATTAACTATATCTAAATAATTAGGTAAAAATGGTAATAATACTTTTACTTTTTGAGGCAGTAAATTTAAATTATGATATACATAAGCAGCATATTGAATTGAAGAAATATCACTATAATGATCCTTGTGTAAATGAGTTATTATTACATTTAAATTATTTAAATCATTGGGAAAATTTAAATATTTCGTTATGCCACTACCACAATCTAATAAAATTTTTGTATCTTTATACTTAACTAAAAAGCCCGGACAATTATTGGTTAAAGTAGGATATGGTGATACTGTTCCTAAAGGGATAATAATAACTTCTTCCATCTTAGCCTCTTTTTAACACCAAAGCTTTTTCAATAGTTGGATTAACATATTTAGAAATATCTTTGCCTAAATAAAATACTTCTTTAACCATACTAGAGGAAACAAATTGATATTCTTTATCAGCAAAAAAGCATATGGTATTTACTTTATTATGAGATATTTCTTTATTTATTTGTTGCATCCCTACTTCATAATCAAAATCACTTAAACTTCTTAAGCCACGAATTATAGCTTGACAATTATGGTCTAAAGCTACATCGACAGCTGCCCCTTTGGCCAGAATAACTTTTACTTGGGGATAATTATCATATATTTTCTTTATTAACTCTAACCTCTCTTCATAGGTAAACATACCTTCTTTTTTATTACGGTTTTCCAAAATAGCAATATAAATTTCATCAAATAAATTAATGGCTTGATTGATAATATTCATATGACCTAAGGTAAGAGGATCAAAACTACCTGGATATAATACTCTTTTCATAGTTTCCTAACCAACCTTTTAATATCTTTAGCTTCTCCTACTTGCGTGATAGTTTCATCCACTTCTTTATTTAAAAAGGTAAGATGACACTTCCGACAAGTAATTATGCCATTATCTCTTTTTTCAAAATCATGTTCACAATTTTCTATACTATTTTCATCATTATTAGCTATTGCCTTTTTTATGCTTTCATCTAAATCAGCTATTTCAAACGTATACATCTTATTTCCTCCTTAGTTGTATTATATGGCATTTTTTGTTATAATTAAAATACATATTATTTATTTATGTCATAACCGGAGGTTATTATGAATATTGATTTAGAATTATATCGTATCTTTTATGTTGTAGCAAATTATGGTAATATTACCAAAGCTAGTCTTGCTTTAAATATAAGCCAACCAGCCATAAGTAAAGCTATTAAAAATTTGGAGATATCTCTCGGTGGTAATCTATTTATTCGAACAAAACGAGGTGTTATTTTAACTCAAGAAGGCGAAGAATTTTTCAAATTTATTAAACAAGCTATGGAATATATTACCAACGCTGAGAATAAATTCACAGATTTAATTAATTTAGAAACAGGAACTATTAAAATAGGCATAAGTGCTACCCTAACCAAAGAATTTTTACTACCATATTTAGCAAAATTTCACGAATTATATCCTCATATTAAAATTGAGATATCCACGCTTGTTACTAAAGAATTAATTCCTAAATTAAGAAATGGGTTAATTGATTTAATTATTTTAAATTTAAATGGCGATAGTTATGGTAATGACATTAAACTTACTCCCATAAAAAAAGTCCAAGATGTCTTTGTAGTTGGGCCAAAATATAAAGATTTAGCTAAAAAAGAATTAAGTTTAAAAGATTTAAATAATTATTCTTTAATCCTTCAAGCTAAAACATCAAATACTAGAACCTTTATTGATAACATTTGTAAAGATCATAATGTCATATTAAAACCTAATATGGAAGTAGCAAGTTATAGCTTAGTTACTGAATTTACCAAAATTGGTTTAGGAATTGGTTATGTTACTAAAGAATTTATTACTAAAGATTTAGAAAATAAAAACTTATATATATTAAATATCAAAGAAGATATTCCTTCCCGTTATATTGGTATGGCTACGTCAACCATCAATAGTCCTAATTTCAGTACCAAAAAATTAATCGAAATTATCAATAATAAAAAATAAATATGCCACCAGTTATTGCCAGTATATAAAATGGTGATTTTTCTATCCTATTAATAAAGGAGGAAAAAGATGAAAAAGTTATTTAGTTTAATGTTAGGATTGTTTTTATTCATGCCATTTGTAACTGTTAATGCGGAATCCATGAAAGTTAAAAATGAAGATGAATTAAAAGCGGCAATCTCTAATGAAGAAATCGATACTATTATCATTGAAAACAATATTGATACTACTAGTAAAATAACTATTACGCGGCCAGTATATATTGAAGGTAATAATCATACTCTACGTTATACTGGTACATTTGGCGAAAATAATAGTAGAGATAATACTGTTTGGGGCGGAATATATGTCCTTCAAGTATATAAAACTAATGCTACCATCAAAGATATTAAATTAACTGGAGCTAATGCGGCTTTGTTAATTAATGGTGGTAATGTAACTTTTGAAGGAACTATTGACGTATCAGGAAATGGTTTCGGAGGTATTGAATTAGGCCAAGGTAAAAATGTTACGGAAATACCAAAACTTGCTTTAGGTAATGAGGCCGAAATCAAAAATAGTACCGAAAAAGGAAATGCTCCTACACTATGGGTACCTGATGATACAGTAAAAGGTGTATTAGAAATCAATGGTGTAAGTAAAGATATCACCAAAGGTGATGAACTATCTTTAACTGAAGTAGCCAAAATTTTTGATATTGATAATCCTAGTACCAATGATAATATTACAACTTATATAACTACTAGTATTCTTACTTTAGGGGGATTAATACCAACAGTATATTTAAAAGCTAAAAAGGAATTTTAAAGGATTCCTTTTTTTATGAGTTTAGCGTGGATTACTATTCTGTTACCATTATTATCTAAACAAGTTGATAAAGTAAGAATTTTATCATCAATAGTTACACTGGCTGGAAACTTTATTTTACTACGATTAATTATCGTTTCTAAAAATAAAGCATACTCTTCTTTATTAATAAAATATGGTTTTAAATAATAGCTTTCTTCTTGAATAGTATAAACACTAAAGATTTGAAATAAGTAACTATAATTAAAAGTTTGGAGATTAATTGTATGATGTTTATTTTCCTTATAATAATCTTCATTTAATAATTTATCTAAACTACCAAACATAGTGCCATCTTTTCTTTTATGTCCATAAATAATACTATTATAATTAAGATTATCTAAGTTATTACGAAAATCCGAAAATACCCAGCCAGCTTTATTTGATTTTTTATCAAAAGAATGTTTTAAATAATAAGTATTGTTTATAGTTTGAACTATGGGGTAATCAATAGGTGTATCAAATATACTTAAATAACCAACCGTATCGGGATTATCACTATAATATTTATCTAAGGAAATATTTAATAATTCTTCATTAACTAATTCATAATATAAATCATTGTTATCTTCCGGAGGATTAATAAATATAACTTTATTGTTAATTTCTTTACTTACATTTATATCTTTGTAATTACTAACTATTTTTTTAGTATGTCTAGCATCTTTAACCCAATAAGCGATTTTTATAATATTTAAACTTAATATACTTAGTAAAATAACTAACAAAATATTTAAAATAATCTTTTTTGTTTTTAACATAATAAAACTCCTTAATCTTAATATGAACGATTTTTAGGAGTTTTATTATTTTTTAACTATTTATTTCAACTTGATGGAGTTTTTTCCAAACTTCAAATTCTTGTTTTTCCTTGCTAGTTTCTATTTCATAATGATAGTAGTGTTTGGTAAATTCTCCACAAGAAGCACCAATTTCTTTGCCGGGAGGAGCATAAGTTTTGACTCTTAAATCTGGTATTTCAGTCTTTATTTTATTAATCCATTTAGCTTCACTAGCACTAATTTCTAACTTGTCTTTTGGATTAAACTTAATAAACTTAATCGGTATTTTATATATTTTTAAATATTTTAATAAAATATTTAATTCTTCCTCTTGATCATTTAAATCTTTAATTAAGGTATAATGAATTTCCGTAGGGTCACTAGTTCGATGTAATTTAACATACTCTTTTTTTATTTTTTCATTACTTTGAACTATTTCGCGATAATTATTTAATAATTCTAAAGCTCTTTCTACTTTAACATTAGTACTTGGCAAAAGTTGAAATCTTTTTTCATCAATTGGATTATGTAAAGAAAAATGCACCTTTAAAGGAATATTATATTTATTTACTACTTCTGTAAGAACATTAAGATTTTCATTAGGCATAATTGTCGCTAAAGCATATCCAATAGCTTCATACCCTAACCTTTTTTTTAATATATTTTCATGTAAAAAGACATATTTAATTAAGGAAATATTAAGTAATGGTTCCCCTACCCCCATGAATGAAATAAGTAATTTTTTCTTATTTGTTCTTTTAACTAATTTATTATTTTCATTCTTGGTTAAAGTTTCAATTAAACATGTTAAGAAATCTTCCCCCATAATAGGTATCATTGGTTTATTTACTTTCACATTAGTTAAATGACACATCTTACAACCTAAATTACAATAATTATGGGTTGGAACACATACTACATCCTTATCATGTTTATTAAACAATAACGTCATTTCAATTATCCTTTTCTTTTCATCTTCAAAAACAGTCTTTAGAGAATTATCTTTAAAATCTTTAAAAACTCCAATATTTTCATACATTTTATTATCACCTCTATGATAATTATAAAAAAAGATATTTATTTCGCCAAATATCTTTTTTTCATTTTCAATATAACTTTTAATTATACCTATAATTGTAAATAGTTTTCGATAAACTCTAAAGGAGCTCTAGTTAATAATTCTTTATTATAAATTATATTTATATCAACTGTTGGTAGTTTTTCCTTCAAATTGATTATCTTTAATTCTTTATCATTTTTCACTAAATTATAAATTACATAACCAATACCTAAATCTCTTTTAACAGCCGCGGTAATCATTTCAGTAGTATGAATATTTAACACATTTTGAGGAACTAAATTATTTTTTTCAAAGATTATATCTAAATCATTACGATTCGCTGTTCCAACTATTGGTAAGATTAAAGGATAATTTACTATATCTTTTAAACTTATAATGCTATCAATATTTTTTAGTTTAGTATTTTTTTTACAAATAAAACTATATTTTACTTCTTTTAGTTTCTTGATAGTTATGCCTTTTTTTAATTTTATATCTATCGGGGAAGTATCAATTACAAAATCAACTTCATGACTATTTAATAGTTCAATTAAAGTATGCGTTCCTCCTGTTACAATAGTTATTTCAATATGAGGATATTTTTCATGAAAAGCAATTATTTTATCAAATAAAAGAAATGATCCAATATTTGATGGCATTCCAATAGCTAATTTTCCTCTTTCTAAATTATCATTTTCGAGCATATTTCTTTCGGCTAAAACTAAATTATGATAAGATTTTTCCACATAATAAAGTAATTCTTTGCCCTTTTCAGTTAATTCTACTCCATTTAATTTTCGAATAAATAGTTTAGTATTTAATTCTTCCTCTAATTTTTTTATTGATTTACTTATAGCTGGTTGGGATGTATAACTACTTTCGGCAGCTTTCGAGATACTCCCTAATTTAGCCACATCATAAAAAGTCTTATATAAATTTAAATTAATATTACTCTTATACATTTCTACCACCTATAAATAATATTATAAAAGAAAAAATTAAAAAGAAAAAGAAGAAATTGATAATTATCTTATTTCTTCTCTTAACTCATTTATCTCTCTTAAGGATAATTTAGTAGATTTATGAATAACATTGTTATCTAATCCAAGTTTTATCATTTCTTTAGCTATTGTACTTGTAGTATCTTCTTTTCCAACTCTTATTCCTTTATCTAATGCAATTTGTTCCGCCCATTTTCCATATACATCTTTTGTATGTTCATCATTTATATAGGCTTCTACCCATTCATTTAACTCCATTAATCTTTTGTCCCCCTTCGCTATGGTCTTCCTTTCTTCATAATCTTTGGCTCCTATAAACTTCAACCATTTCATTTTCTTATCACTCTCATTATAGGTTTTATTCCTTATTTTGTCAAGGCGATAAAATTCTAGTTCTATTGCATCTGTTATCGCTTTATTTTCATATACTAATGTTACTTTTGAATAATCTTTATCTTCTATTAATTTATAATTTACATTATCGATAAAGTTTATTCCTATTACTTTATCCATTTTATTATATTTTTTATTTCCTCTTTCCATACCAGTTGAATATATTCTTAGGACATATGACAATGATTTAATAAATGATGCTTTATCAAAGATACTGTAGCATTCTAGATTAATTTTTAAATTGGTTAATTCAATTACTACATCACCTCGATAAGCTTTATCATTTATCTGAGTTTTAAGAAATATATTTTCATATAATACTTTCTTTAGATTACTTTTTAAATAATCTTCCGTAAGGTTAGTTAAAGTAGCTAAAAAGTAAATTAACTTATCTCTATTATCCGGATGAGTTAATACTTCTTTAAATAAAAGATCATTTGCTAAAGAAGTTGGAAGTTGTGTTTCGATTATCATAATTTTTTCCCCCCCTGTCTAATTGAAACCCAATCACTATAACACATTAAAAGTGAAAAATTTGTCGAACCATGTAAAAATTGTTAATTTTTTTAAAAAATTTTTACTAAAGTACTATTTTAAATATTAATTACCCTATTTATTGCTAATTGACAAAAATTATCTTTTTTTATAAAATATCTTTTATATGAGGGATGGTTATGATAAAAGAAAAAATTAAAATGGAAGCTAAAAAAGCAAAAATAATCAATGAAAGGTTAACATTAAATCAAAAAGAAATTGAAGATAAATTAATTCTTATTAATAATCAAATGCAAATATATGATAAAAATATGGATAATTTAAGTATCGAAATAGCTAAATGTAATACTACTATCTATGAAGATAAAGAATTAATTAAAGTTTTAAAAAATCCAGATGATAAATTAAAAAATGTCTATTATGCTTTAATAGATAAATATATCTTAAAAAATAAATTTGTAATGGATTTAACAAAAATACTTATTATTGTAATATTAATTACTTATTTATGTCATTATGTTTTATTCTCAACCATATCTTTTCTAGGATTATTTTTAATATATTTAGAAAGATGTATTAAGTTATTTATAAATTATCATAAAGAAAAGAAATACATAAAAGTAATAATTGATGCTAATACTTTAGAAGATATTATAAATGATTTAAAATTAAATCAAGAAAAGAAAAAAGATTTAACTGAATTACATAGTATTCAATATCATAAAAGATGTGATATGGCTAAATGGAGAGAAACTTTAAATAACTTATTACATAATATTAATAGTAATTATCATACTTTAAATAATTTATTAAACTTTAATTTTGCTGAAATAGATATTAATGAACAAGAAAAAATAAATAAATTAGTAAGAAAATAATTATTTAAATATATCTAATACTGATGAAATCATATCAATATTATCAATCATATTATTTAATTTATCTGTAGTTCTTTCTTTATACTTAACTTTCATATCTTGAATGAAATTATTATAATTTTTAGTTCCTCGATTTAAGTCTTTAAAATAATATGAATTTTGTTTTAAATAATTATATTCTTTTTCATTTTCTTTAAAAGCAATGATATTAGGTAATTGCATGTTAATCCTCGAAAAATTTATTTAAGGGTCTAGGTGCTGCTGGGCCTTTATTTAAACTAGCTAGGTTAGATGCTAAATCAGCGCTTTTTTTAGTTGTAAAATCTTGTACTAAATCTATGGCTTTTTGGGCCGTATTAATATGATTTTTAATGGAGTTCATATCAACATTTTTAACCATATTAGTTATTTTATTTATTCCTTCCGTAATATTTAAATTAGCTCTATCTTCTCCCTTATATTTATTCCATACTTCATTATCCTCACCATATAAATCATATAATTCATAAAACTTTTGCCAAGTCATTTCTCCTTTTTCGACGAATGATGCCAGTTCCGGTTTAGTTTTAACAAAGTTACGAAATTCTTCTTTTTTACTCATGAAAAATCACCTATTTTATTTTATGTTTAAAATAGGTGATTATTTCTATATTTTAAAGTTTTCCGTGAAATCAGCAAAAGATAATTGTTGTTCTTCTTGTTTTTCTTCCTTGGGTTCTTCTTGCTTAACATTATTATTATTATTATTATTATTCAATTCAATTGGTAAAGGCTTTAAAGTAACTAAATCATATTTTTTCTTGGAAATAATACTTCCCGTGCTATTTAAATCCATAATTGGAATTTCACTATTTTTTAGTTCGACTAAATCAGTATCATATTTCAAAATATTGATATCTTTACTATCAGTTAAGTAAGCATTTAAGATTTTATAATCTTTACTCTTAGTTTTCTTAAATAACATATTACCTTTTTTAGCTCGCGATATTGTAACTAAATCATTTAATTTTAATCTCTTACCCGTACTATAATTAGTAAATATATTTAAATATTCTTTATCATTTTTTATACATGAGGCAAAGATAACATAATCATCTTTTAAGTTAATACCTTTTACACCACTACCTTTAACCCCAATAGTTGGTACTTCATTTTCCTTATATTTTAGGTAATAACCATTATGAGTTACAAATAAAACATCATCATAAGTCATTGATACATTAACTAGTTCATCATTATCTTTTAATTTGATAGCTGTAAGTGGTTTATTATATCTAGTTACGATAAATGATTTTAAATTAACTTGTTTAATCATACCATTTTTGGTAAATAACATAATATTACGATCTTGATCTTTCAAAATTAAACTACCAACAATTTTTTCATCTTCTTTAATCATAATAACATTACTTATATGTTTACCTAAATCTTTCCATTTACTTTCAGGAATAATATGAATAGGTACATATAAATAATTACCTTTGTTAGTAAATAGTAATAAAGTATCTAAAGTACTAACAATAAATTTATTAGTAATGAAATCTCCTGGTTTAATAGTTGTTTCATCAGTAGCCGCTTTATAACTTTTTAGACTAACTCTTTTTACATAACCATCATTAGTAATGATAACTATTACTTTTTCATCACTAATCATTTCTTTCATATCTACTTTTATTTCAGTGATTTCTTCCTTAACTAAAGTTTTCCGCGGAGTACTATAATTTTTCTTTATTTCTCTTAGTTCATTTTTCATAACATTTTTTAAGATATTTTCATCACCTAATATTTCTTCACAAGTTTTTATCTTGGCTTGTAAAGATGCCGCTTCTTCTTCTAATATTGCAATATCGGTATTAGATAAACGATAAAGTTGTAAAGTAACTATGGCCTCAGCTTGTTCTAAAGTAAAATCAAATTTTTTAACTAAATTTTCCTTTGATTCTTGTTTATTTTTACTAGCTCTAATTGTTTTAATTACTTCATCCAAAATAGATATGGCTTTAATTAAACCTTCCACAATATGATATCTTAATTTATAAGTTTTTAATTCGTATGCTGTTCTTTTAGTAATTACTTCTTTATCATGAACAATATAAGCATCTAAAATATCAAGAATACCTAATGTTTTAGGAGTTCTATTTACAATAGCAACCATATTATAGTTATATGATATTTGTAAATCGGTATTCTTAAGTAAATAATTTAAAATTAAATCTTTATTAGCGCCTGTCTTTAAATCAATCGCAATACGCAATCCTTCACGATCGGTTTCATCACGAACTTCGGCGATACCATCGATTTTTTTATCAATTCTTAGGCTATCAATTTTGGCCACTAATTGTTGTTTATTAACTTCAAAAGGTATTTCATCAATAATAATTTGATTTTTACCTTTTTCTTTATTAAAACTAATTTTACTACGAACTACTACCCGACCACGACCAGTCGTAAAAGCATCAATTATGCCTTGTTTGCCTTCAACAATACCACCAGTGGGAAAGTCTGGTCCTTTAACAATTTCCAAAATGGTATCAAGTCGACAATTAGGTGAGTCTATTCTTTTGATAGTCGCATCAATTATTTCCCCTAAATTGTGAGGTGGAATGTTTGTAGCGTAACCTGCCGAAATTCCATTGCAACCATTAACAAGCAAGTTAGGAAATTTTGCTGGTAGAACCGTTGGTTCTAAAAAACGGTCATCAAAGTTTGGCGCCCAGTTAACAGTTTCTTTATCTAAATCTTTTAATAATTCTTCACTAATTTTAGAAAGTCTTGCTTCCGTATAACGATATGCTGCTGGTCCATCACCATCCATGGAACCATTATTACCATGAACATCAATTAAAATAGTATTTTGTTTCCACCATTGACTCATTCTTATCATAGCATCATAGACACTGGAATCGCCATGAGGATGGAATTTACCTAAAACCCCACCTACCGTATAAGCACATTTAATATAATTTTTATCATAAGTATTATGTTCATCATACATATAATATAGAATTCTTCTTTGGACGGGTTTTAAACCATCCCTAACATCAGGTATAGCTCTATCCAAAATTATTTCTTTGGCATATTTACCAAAACGATCACCCATAATGTACTCTAAAGCATAATCTTCAATTCTTTTTAAAATATTTTCCATAATTTTCCCCCATTATATCCGATAGTCGTCTTCCATAGTAAATTCGACATTTTCATTAATCCAATCTTTACGTGGTTCAACTTTATCCCCCATCAAAACACTAACGCGTTTTTCAGCTAAAGAGGCATCATTAATATTAATGCGAATTAAACTACGCGTATCAGGATTCATTGTTGTTTCCCAAAGTTGTTCGGGATTCATTTCCCCTAAACCTTTGTATCTTTGAATTGTACATTTACCTGGATTACTATTTTTTATTTCATTTAACTCTTCATCGGTATAGGCATAAAATCTTTTTTTACCATAATCTAATTTATATAATGGTGGCATAGCTAAATATAATTTACCATCTTCAATTAACCCCCGCATATAACGATAAAAGAACGTTAAAAGTAAAACTTGAATATGGGCTCCATCGACATCGGCATCGGTCATTATTATAACTTTATCATAGTTAGATTCACTGGCATCAAAACTTTGGCCAACACCAGCCCCTACTGTATGAATAATGGTATTAATTTCTTCATTTTTAAGTAGTTCATCAAGACTAGCTTTTTCTCCATTTATAACTTTACCTCTTAATGGTAAAATTGCTTGGAATTTTCTATCTCTTCCTCCTTTAGCTGAACCACCAGCCGAATTTCCTTCGACTAAAAATAATTCATTTATCTTCGGATTTTTACTTTGCGCTGGAGCAAGTTTCGAAGATAATATTTTTTCTAATTTACTTTTATTTTTACCATTACGAGCTTCTTCACGAGCCTTACGAGCTGCTTCTCTCGCCACTTTACTTTTCATAGCTTTATCTAAAATAGTTAAAGCTACTTCTTTATTTTCTTCTAAGAAAAATTTTAATGATTCATAAGTGATACTTTCGGTGACACTTCTAGCTTCTGGAGTTCCTAATTTTCCTTTGGTTTGGCCTTCGAATTGTAAGAGTTCTTCGGGGATTTTCAATGAAATTACGGCTGTTAACCCTTCTCTTACATCGGCTCCATCTAAAGAAGTATCTTTACCTTTAAATAAATTATTATTTTTTGCATAATCATTAAAGGCTTTGGTAATTCCCGTTTTAAATCCTACTTCATGGGAACCACCATCAACTGTCTTAACATTATTAACAAATGATAAAATTGATTCATTATAAGAACTAGTATATTGCATCGCAATATCTACTTCAATTTTATTTTTGGTATTGCTAAAACTAATTACTTTATGTAATTGTTCTTTATCTTCATTCATATATTCAACGAAACTAATAAGACCATTATCATAATGATATCTAGCTTCTTTTTTATCAGCTTCATCGATGACATCAATAGTTAAACCATTTTGTAAAAAAGCTGTTTCTTGCATTCTTTCACTAATTGTCGTAAATGAAAAATTACAATTTTTAAATATTTCGGGATCTGGTAAAAATTTAACTATTGTTCCCGTTTTATTGGTTTTACCAACTTCTTTTAATGGTGATTTAACTTTTCCACCATTCTCAAATTCAATCATACAAATTTTACCATCACGATAAGATAAAACTTGCATGTATTTACTTAAGGCATTAACGACACTGGCACCAACACCATGTAACCCTCCGGAAACTTTATAGCCATCTTCCGTGAATTTACCACCAGCATGTAAAATAGTATAAATTACTTCCGTTGCACTTTTTCCAGATTCATGCATTCCCGTGGGAACACCCCGACCATTGTCCGCGACTGTAACTGAACCATCATTATTAATAATAACTTTGATATGATTACCATAACCATTAATAACTTCATCTATAGCATTATCAACTATTTCCCATACTAAATGATGCATTCCTCTTTTATCAGTAGAACCAATATACATCCCCGGTCTTTTTCTAACAGCTTCTAAGCCCTCTAAAATTTTAATCGATGTTTCATCATATTTTGCCATATTCTATTCACCTTTAATAATTATACCAAGAAAAAAGGAATAAAATCAACTTTTATCCCTCTTATTTGTCATTTAAATTGTAACTTTCGCCTTCAATATCATTAAAACTAAATCCTTTTTCTTCTTTAGTTTCCACTTCCGGCTTTTTTTCTTCTTTCAATGTTGGTAAATCAAATTCCGCTGTATCTTCAATAGGTTCTTTTTTAACAAAAACAGAACTAAATACTTGGGGTGAACTTTTTTCTTTCTTTTCTTCTATTTTTGGTAATTCAATTTCTTCTTTATTTTCTTTAGGTAATTCTACCTTTTCTTCTTTTTCAACATTAATACTGTTAAATTCATTTTTAATATTTTCTAAAGCAGTTAATTCTTTTTCTAAAGAGGCACTTAATTCATCAAAATGAAAATCTTTGACATCCGGCATATCTTCATTAGGATTAAATTCTTTTACTATAACATCACTTGGTTCTGGAATACTATCAGTTTTTGGTTCTTCCACTAATGGTTGAGGTTTTTCTTCTTCCAATTTAACTTCTTCTTTTTCTTCAACTGGTGCTACTTTAATTTCTTCAATTGGTTTTACAGGAGGAACTTCCACTTTTGGTTCTTCGCTCATTGGTTCAGTCTTTACTTCTTCTGCCATACCTTCAAAAGGAGGTTCATCCATAGGTTTAACTATAACTACCGAATCTTTATTTTCTTCTTTAATTTCATCTTTCGCTACTTCAACTTTTTCTTCCGTTTTTTCTTCTTTAAAAGCATCATTTAATTTTTGTAACCTTTGCGTTTCTTGCAACTTCTTATCCTTCTTACCAAAAAATAAAACAATGAAAAAGGCGATTACTAAAATAACTAAAATAATAGTCAAAATAACCGTGAAATTATCATTGCTATACAAATTATAAATAAAATCTTTCATAATTTATAACACACCTCTTTATTCTTATATTAAAATTTTATCAAAATATGCAAAAAAAGTAAATATTTTAATAAAAATTTATTGATTTACTTTTAAATATGTAAATTAGATATTAATAAATTATATTTTTCGTTCTCTACTTTTATTATCTATAAAAAGATTTTTAAAGCTTTCTTTATTATTTTTTATATCATCTAAATTATTATTATTTAAATCATTAATTAAATGAACAGAATCAAATTTTTCTTCATTAATGATTTTTAAAATTTCTTCCTTTTCATTTTCATCTATTTCATTAATATTTTTTAAAATTAATTCTCGTGCATATTCTTTTTGACTATAGTCAAAAAGAGTAAATATTTTTTTAATATCTTGGGATGATAAAAAAGCTAAAAAATAATTAAAAATAACTAATAAATTTCTTTCAAAAAATAATTTTAAAGCATTATATTCCTCAACATTTTGGGGAATTGTTATATCATACGCATTAGTTAATTCTTGAATTAAATAATCAAAACTGAGAATACTTTCATCAAATAAAACTTTTAATTTTTTATAGCCGGTTTCTTGATAATTTATTTCATAATTAAAAGCAATTTCCATAAGTAAACTTTTTAAATTTGGATTTATATTTAAATGCATAAAACGAATAAGATTATAATTTTTGATTCTTTGTTTTTCTAATTTAGCTTTTTTTTCTTCCTCTTTTTTTTCTTTTTCTCTCTTTTGTTTTAACATTTCACTTTGTATAGTTCTAACCATTACTACACCTATTTATAACGATTCATTTGAGCCATTACTTGTTTTACTTGTTTTTGACTAGGTTTTCTTCCCATACTACTCATCATCGCTTCAATCATCTTTTCATTAATAGGGGGATTCTTTTCCATTTGTTTTTTAAATAATAATCTGGTAAGGAAAAAACCTATTATAAGACCAATTACAATTCCAATTATTAAGTATAAAATTAATTTACCCATATCATTCACCTCTTAATACAATTTTACTATAAAATAATATTTTTCTCAACTTTAATTTAAATAAAAAACAAGAGAAATACCTTTCTACAATCATAATTATGCTTATTATTGTGATTTTAATCAACTTAATAATTTCTCTTGATATATCAAAAACATATCATAAATTTTTTCATTTGACAAGTATTTAATTATTAATGTTTCTTTAATATTTTTGAATAACTTGAAAATCTTTTTTCTATTAAATGAGTATAAGCAATTTCTTCTAAAATTCGTTTAATATAAATATTTTTATTTGCAATAACATCATAATTTTGATAAAAAATATCCAATTTATTATTAGAAATTGCTAATAATAAGTTTAATTTATATCTATTTTCTAATATTTCTAAAGGATTAATTTTTCCATCTTTATCTCTTAAATCATCTTTTATTAATAATATTAATTTTTTCCAATATTTACCATAATCAATATTTTCTTTTTGAAGAAAAATTTTATTAAGAAGGTCATTAATTATTTCTTCATATGTTTCTAATTCTAATTTAGATGTTTCTTCACTTATAAATGGTTCTATGCAACCCACTATACCCGTTGTTAAAAGTCTAAATTTAATTTCATATAATTTTTTAATATAATCAATAGGAATAACATTTTTGCCAAGTTCGTAATAAAGATTAAATTTAGTGATTACCTTTTTTAAATTATCAAGGCCATTATTCAATAAAGATGCTTCATTTAAATTAGCTATTTCTTCATTTATTTTTTCTTTATTAACATAAATATATTCCTCTAAAGCTACTTCTACTAGAGCCATATCACTTAAGTTATTTATTTTGGTATCTATTTTACCAAAAGTTTGTTCTTGATATTCATTTAGTTCTTTTTTTCTTTTCTTAATTAATGTTTCTTCTTTCGCTTTATCTCTTTCTTTCGTTATATCAAAACACTTCTTACTATAGTTGCTTAAACATACTCTTAATGTTTCTTTTTGATTCATTAAGATAATAAATACATTGGTTAATCTATTTACTTCGTTTATAATACTTATTCTTTTTGGTTTATTTAAAAAAGTTCTTTTTAATATTTCTTTTAAGGCTATTATTCTACTTACGACTTCTTCTTCTAGTTCTATTATCTTTTCATTATATATTGTAAATTTTCGCAGGATTATTAAAGCTTTTACTTTATCTTCTTCATCAAATATAACTTTTTCAAATAAATCATTACCTAAAGTATTTTGTTCAATTAAGTTATGTAACATATTTAATTTATCTTGTAACTTTCCACTTTTTAATTCACTACTGGTTAACACTTTTTCTTTAATTAAAGTTTCGAGATATTCTTTTTTTCTTAAATTAATCAACAACAAAAACTGATTATTATCTTTAAAATAATCAATACTAGGAACTTTAGCTAAAGCATTTAAACTTATTAGTTCCTGAGTTACAAATCTTGTTTTATTTTTCTTAAATATGTTAAATAATTTCATAACCAAAACCCTTTTTTGTAGCATTTATTTTAGCATGTTTATAGTTTTTTAGCAACAATTTTTCGATAACTACTTAATTATTAACTGTAGGTTTGCCAAACATATGTGACAACGGTATATGGTTAGCAAACCTACACTGTGCATTTTATCTTCTTTGAATAGACATTATGCCGAGAAAACACTAAAAGTTAGGCAAGTTATGATATAATTTTTTAATTTGCAGTATTGTTTGCTGCCTTTCTGCAAATCAATCATAACTTGGGTTCCTTGACTTTTAGTGGCAAATTGGAATATTGTCACACTTCTATGTAAAATGCACATTTTCGATAACTACTTAATTATTAACTAACATTTGTAACCAAAAATAATCACGATTAGCAAAATCACAAACAAATAAATCATTGGTAGGTAAAAATAAATTTAAATTTTTAGGTAAAACATTTGTAGTTAGTAATATATGCGTTCCTTTAACAATAATATTAGTTTCTTCAGCTCGATACTTATTATAGATGCGATGATTATTACCTATTTTCATATAAAAATCATTATCTTTATTTTTTTCATAAAGTAACTTATTGTATTTATCAATATCAATTCGTAAAGTTATTTCTTCTAACATATCTTTACCAATATTAATACTTTCTTTATCTAATAAATAGATTCCTTCCAAAGATTTGTATAAAACATAAGGACTTTCTAACAAAATATTACTTAATTCCTTGTTAATTTTAAAAATATAAAACGTTCGCATTATTATCACCTGGGATAATAATACTATATTGTTTAAGAAAAAATTGTCGAATTTGGTAGAAAAGTTTAAATTTTTTCATTTTTTGTTAAATAAGATAAATAATTATCTAAAATACTAAACATTTCTTCTTTAGTTTTAGCCCCACATAAAGCCACTTTAATACTTTTATTTTCCGGCATTCCTCTTAGATAATAAAGAAAATGACTGCGTATTTCTAATATCGCTTCTTTTTCGCATTTTATCTTTAATAATTCTTGTAAATGATATTTCATCATTTTTATTTTTTCTTCAAAACTCACTTCTTGAGGTTCAGCATCATTTTCTAAAAAGTCTATGGTTTCTTTAATTAGCCATGGATTACCAAGTAACCCCCGACCAATCATAACCGCCGTGCATTTTGTTTCTTCGAGCATTTTTTTGGCTAAATAGCAAGAGGTAATATCCCCATTACCAATGACTGGGATATTTACAGCTTCAACTACATCTTTAATAATTTGCCAGTTAGCTTTTCCTCCATAACCTTGACTTCTGGTCCTAGCATGTATAGCAATCGCTTTAGCCCCAGCTTCTTCGCATATTTTAGCAATTTCTACCGCATTAACCCAAGATTCATCCCAGCCACTTCTTATTTTCACAGTAACCGGAACATTAACAGCTTTAACAACAGTCGAAACAATTTCACGAACTTTATCTGGATTTTTCATTAAGGCACTACCAGCTTCATTTTTAATCGCAACCTTCGGCACCGGACAGCCCATATTAATATCAATTATTTGAGTATGATAATCCTTAACTAATATTTTTGCCGCTTCGGCCATCTTTTTAGGATTAGAGCCAAAAATTTGAATAGCTACGGGAATATTTAATTTATCAAAACCATTTAACATCTCAAATGTTTTTTTGTTGCCTCTTGTTATAGCTTCGGCACTTATAAGTTCACTTATAGCATAGCCTGCACCCATATCTTCACAAATTTTAATATAGGTTGGATTTGATATTCCCGCCATCGGGGCTAAAACAACTTGATTTTTAATTTCAATATTTCCAATATTCCATTTCACGTATATCACCTAATTATTAATTTTTCTTGCACTCCACTTTTTAAAAGAAAAGCATTAGCATCATCCGTATCTAAATGTACTTCAAAATAACCATTATCGGTAACAACAACTTCAACTTCTAAGTTTCCTTTTTTAGTACCATCTATTTCTAAAGTTAATAGTTCTCTATTTACAACCCCTAATTCTTCAGCCTTTTTTGGATTCATATGCACATGTCGATTAGCAATAATACAATTATCTAATTCAATTTTACCTTTTTCGGTAATAACCTCAACAACTGCTGCCCCACTTGATTCTCCACTTCTTCTAACTGGTGGGTCAATTCCTAAAACCCGGGCATCAGATGCTGCTATTTCAACTTGATTGTATTCCCGACAAGGCCCAACAATCCGCACATTTTTTAACTCACCTTTTGATGTTTTAATTGTAACCGTTTCATTGGCGGCGAATTGGCCAATTTGATTTAAATCAGCTTTCTTAGTCATTTCATGATCAAATAACTTTTCATAATTTTCTTTGGTTAAATGAATATGCCTTGCACTAATACCTACACTAACATTTACTTCCATTTTTATTCTCACCTTTCTATTTCTAAAACTTCAATATTTTCAATTTTTTCTTCATTAATTGTTAATTTTAAAATATCACAATCATTTTCATTATCATCTAAAACAACCTTGTCTTTAAAACTTAAAATTAGTCGTTCATCTAAATTATACCCCGTATCTAAATAATTTAATAATAAACTCATTATTATTCTTTTATGGGTAATTATCGCTGTATCTGCATTCCTACTCATAATTTTTTTAAATAAAGGCAATATTCTTCTTTTACCATCATTTAAGGATTCACCATTAACATATTTATAATCAAAATTACGATCTTGCATAAACCGTAACATTTTAATATTGTGTCGAACCATTTCTCCAATTTTAATATCATTTAAAGCCGAATTGATATTGATAATTAAATTGTTTTTACAAGCTATGTATTTGGCTGTTGCAATGGATGAAGCAAAAGCTGAGGAATATATTTCACTAACAACTATTTTTTCACTTAATTTGGCAGCCAACTTTTCCCCATCGATTGATAAAGGACGATTTATTCTTTTTTCATCCACGGGCACATCACTTTCATAATTAATATCATCAATTACTAAATTATTACTAATTAAATAGATAATCATCCACAGATACCCCCAAGAAGGCCATATGAAACAATTAACATAATTAAACCAGCAGCCACAACTCCAGCCATCGCGGCAAACATTGATTTTTTCTTATCTAAACCTAAAAGTGAGGCTATTAAGCACCCAGTCCAAGCTCCTGTTGTTGGTAAAGGGATGGCAACAAACGCAAATAACCCATAATATTTTAAAGAATCAATTTTACCAAAATTCTTTTGCGCATGTTTTTCACACCAATTAGCAAATCCTTTTAAAAACTTTTTCTTTTTAAAATAATCAAATACTGGAGTAATAAACCATAATATCAACGGAATAGGAATAATATTTGCTATTATACAAACTAATAAACTAGTATAAGGATTTAAATTTAATAAACAAGATGCGGCTAACATCCCTCCCCTTAATTCTAAAATTGGCATTAAAGAAATCAAAAAAATAGTTAGATTTTTGCCTAACATAGTCGTTCCTAAAAAACCAAAAATTTTCACAAAAAAAGCTACAATACTTTCCATATTATCACAATCCTATCTAACTAATTATATCATACATTATTTATTTTATTAATCTTATTTTTTTAATTTTCTTTCCATTTGACTTACAACTTCATTTACTTTTTCTAACTTTTCCATCCATAAGTATTGTTCAAATAAACTATGAACGATTAAACCATCTTTAAAATCTAAAGTAGCTTTAATAAATCCGGGATAAGAAAAATTATTAACAGAAATATTAGATAAAGAAGGTAAAACTAAATGTGTATGTTCCGGGGTTGCTGTCAACTTAAAACAATGCGAATGACCAGATAAAATTAAACCATCACTCATTTCTTTATCGCTTGATAAATGTCTTAGAGTTACTTCATCATCATATATTTTTAACTTAGCATTATTGTACCCTAAAGGTACTAAATCTAAGCGAAATGATTTTAATGCATTAATTATATCAATATTACTTTTTTTCAATATACTTTTGTCATGATCTCCTAGACAGATAAAACTAATGATATCTTTTTGATAAGGATGATTATTAATTAAATATTTTATTTGTTCGATTCCTGTGGAATAAAGTCTATCACCAGAACCAACAAAACCATCTAAAATATCGCCACCATTTAAGATAATATGAATGTTTTCATTTACCATATAATCGTAGACTTCATTTAATAAATCTAATCTTTCATTTGCACTCGTTAAATGCAAATCAGATAATAATATAACTTTTAATTTCTTTTCATTGTTAACCACATATAAATTATTTCTTTTATTTTCATGAACTTCATTAGTTAAACTACATTTAATTTCACCATTCGAAAAATAATCATATCTTATATTATATCCCCAAGCTTTTAATAAATATAAATGATAACATACTTTTTTAAAAGACAAATTAGTAGCTACCATAAGTTCATTAATTGTTGTACCTTCCATTAATTTAGTTAATAAAATATCAGCTATCTTCATAAGTTATTCCCCCATCCCATAGAAAAATTATAACTTATATTTATTATTAGTGCAATAAAAATACCTTAATTATCGATTCTTTCTTGATTGCTTATTTTCGCAATTTCGACCCCATTAATACTTTCAAATCTTTTTTGAATTTTTTCACTCGTGGTATGCAAATCTTCAATACTTTGATTAACACTTTTAACACTTCGAGATAATTTATCCCATCTTTCTTTATAACGGGTAAATTCAATACTTAATTTATTAAGTTCTTCATGAATAACTTTCGCATATTTATCTCTTTCCATATTTTTAATAATCATACTAATAATGGATAAAGTACTTATTAAAGTGGTAGGGCCAGTTATCCATACTTTTTTATTATAAGCAAACTGTAATAATTCAGGATGATAGGCATTAATTTCGGCAAATATGGCTTCCGCCGGTAAAAACATAATTGCTTCTTCGGTAGTTTCCCCCGGGATAATATATTTTTCACTAATATCTAAAATATGTTTCTTAACATCATTAACAAATAATTTTTCAGCCATTATTCTTTCTTCTTTAGTCTTAGTTTTATCCGTCATTTTTTGATAATTTTCTAATGGAAACTTCGAATCTATTGCAATCGTACCTAAAGGAGATGGAGCATAAAGAAGACAATCAACAATATAGCCATTACTAAATTTATGTTGCGTTTCATATATGCCACTCGTCTTAGAACCAAAAGCATTATTTAAAATATACTCTAAGTTAACCTCACCAAAAGTACCACGAGTTTTCTTATCCGTTAAAACACTTTGTAACGAAACTATTTCACTACTTAAACTATCTATTTTCTTTTGCGCTTCATCTATTTTAGTTAATCTTTCTAAAACACTCATAAATGTTTTATTACTTTTATCAAAATTTTTATCTAATCGTTCATTTACCACATCACTAATTAAAGAAAGTTTCTTTTCAATTCTTTCATTTAATTTTTCAAAATCAGCTAATAATTCTTTCGTAAAGTTATATTTAAAATCACCAATTTCTTTATTTATATTAGCTTCGAAATGACCTAATCTTTCGGTTAAATCATTATTATTAGTTTTCTTACAAAGTAATACTATAAGTAAAATAATAACAATAACTAATAGTCCTATTATAATATACTCCATCATATTAATCACCTTAATATATCATAACATATGTTTGCATATAAAACAATTTAATTTATAATATTTTTATACTGTCACCAAATTTTGTTTATCAATATTAATAAGAAATTGTTCAACATCCAATTTTAAATTTTTAAAATAAATTTTGAAATATTCTCCAATCATATTAGGATAAAAAAATGTTAAAATATTTACCCATTCTTCAATATCCTTTTCGGTAATTTTTTCAAATAATTTAAAAGTTTCTAAATAATAACCAAAATATTTTTGATCATATGTTTCTAAAAAATAATCTATACTATGTTTCCAACTACTTAATCGCCAATCAGTATTACCTTTAGCTAGCCGTAATATTTCTTTTTTTGCAAAATTTTTTATATTAATCCCATTAGCTTTATAATCATAAGCTAACATTTGAATATATGTTTCAGATATTGTAAATGCCGCTGTTGTATCTATTCTATAAATTTCATCGTTATATTTTATAACTTCAATCCCATCACTCTCTTCAAATAAAGATTCTAGACAAAGCATTCGAAAATAATCTTGCCAATTACTAATATTATTTTTATTTTTAACTATGTAATTATAATTAACATGTTCACTATTTTCAAAATATTTTACTCCACAAACAAAATCACTTTTAAATTTATCTTTTTTATCATCTAAAATAAATAATTTTACCGGGGCTATTTTAATTCCCATTTTATTGCCTATTTTACTATAAATATATTCATTACAAGCGCAATCATAAAACGCATGCTTTAATATATATTTTTCTTTATGATTATATTTGTTAGTAGCTAAGTATAATTTTCCACTATCACCATATTTTTTCTTATCATTATAAAAAAATACTTCTAAATTAAAATTACTAATATATAGAATATCATCAGATACTGGTATAACTTTCCCCTTATTTTCTTTTTGTTTTAATTTACGAAAATTATTGCGATCCAATTTGCTAATTTGCTCTTTTTCTTCTTCAGAATACATTTAGTACCTCCTATAAAACATTTGTTAAATAAATTATATCACGTTCTTAATAGAACTAGTCTAAAAATTATGACTAATATCCTTACCAAAATAAAAATCCACGCCTAAAAGACGTGGTTTTTCGCTAAGGCCTATAAGGCCAGTTACTGGCGGCCTCCATTTGGAGGCTTTTTTAGTCTGCCAATTGCCTTTGACTCCCTTACTTACCCGTAAACGGGTCCTTATATTCTTTCATACTTCTTTTGTCTAATAATCTATCTTCTGTTTCTTGTTCTTGAATATATTTTTTGATTGTATT
>CANPZG010000007.1 GCA_947588765.1 uncultured Bacilli bacterium | reverse complement strand
CGTTAGAAATCATAGTACAATGCTGTTATAAAACTTTTTGCTTGCGCAAAAACTTTCATAACTTGCTATACATTATACCACAGAAAGGCTAATTTTTTATTTATTATGTGATTATTTTTGAATTAATTCTTGAACTTTATTTATAATGTAATTTTTTGTCTCATCATAAGTCATATTTAAAGCAATAGCTAGTTCATTATATAAATAGTTTTCCACTTGCATAAAGTAATTATAATCTTTTTCACTTATTTTACGTTTATTTTTAAGCCGAAAATCATTTCTTAAATAAGTTGTTTTAATTATTTTAATTAAATCTTCATAAGTACCTTCCATTAATAATTCTTTATAGGTTTTTTCAATATATTTATCATCACTTGTCTCAATTGGTTTAATAGAAGGAATACTTTCAATTAATTTAAGGGCGTCATTCTTACTTATTACTTTTCTTAAACAATCCATATTATCCTGTATTGGTATATCTAGTTTTAATGATTCATCACTCACGGGTATTAAACAATAATATTTTTGGTTATTTACACTACTTTCCTTAATTTCTTTTATTTTACAAACTTCTTTTTTATAAACAACATAATCATTTACTTTAAACATTTTTATCCCTCCTTTTTTAATTCCGTTTCTAATAATATTACACCAAGAATGAATGCTAAGATATCAGCTATAATAGCACTCCATAACATTGTTACAACACTTTTGGATAAAACGGCTATTATAATAATCGCGGGAACAAAGAATAATACATCTCTAGCTAAAGCCAGAATTGTTGATTTTACACTTGAACCCATCGATTGCAAAAGAATTGAAATTGATTTAGTTTGACAAGTTAAAATAATACCACCTAAGAATATATTTAAACACTTTTTAGCGTATTCCATATATTCAATTGAATTACCTTTACCAAAAATATTGATAATAAAATTAGGGAAAAATTCAAATAAAATAAAGGCAATACAACCAATAACTAAATTAATTAATAAAATATCTTTAATTGTTTCTTTAACTCTTAATTTATTACCAGCACCCATATTATAGCCAATTATAGGCATACCACCAAGAGAAATACCAACAACTATAGATATAACAATCCCAAAAACTTTCATACAAATACCAATTACCGCCAAAGGAGTAATAACGCCATAAGGATTACCGGTTGAGGCTAAAGTTTCATAACCATATTTATCTACTAAGTTATTAGCTACTGCAATAATAATGACAATAGCTAGTTGCGTAATTAAAGAAGCTAAATCTAAGGATAATATTCTCTTACAAATACTCTTATCTAAACGTAAAGTTTCTTTCTTTATTTTAAATGATTTAGCTTTGGTTAAATAAAGAAGACTAATTATAAAAGTTAATATTTGGCCAATGATAGTTGCTATAGCTGCACCTTTAACATTCATTTTAAAACTGAAAATAAAGATAGGATCTAAAATAATATTTGATATTGCTCCAATTAAAGTAGCAATCATTGCATACTTAGGACTACCATCATTTCTAATTGTGGCATTTAAACCTTGACCAATTATATAAAAAGGTAACCCATAACAAATTATTTTTAAATAATCTTTCGCATAATTAAAACATTCTATTTCGTTAGGATTTGCTCCAAATAACCTTAAGATTTGATTATTAAAAAGAAGACCAATGATGGTAAGAATTATGGCAATTAAAATTAAAAGAACTAAACCATTACCAATTGTTTTATTAGCTTTTTTATTTTCTTTAGCCCCTAGATTTAAACTAAATAAAGCCGCAGCACCATCACCAATTAATAAAGCAAAGGCTAAAGCAATAACCGTAAATGGATAAACAATATTGGTCGCGGCATTACCAAATGCTCCAGCACTACTCCAACCAATAAAGATTTGGTCAACAATATTATATAATGCGGCCACAATCATGCTAATCACACAAGGAATAGCAAACTTTCTAATTAATTTGGGAATCTTTTCTGTTTCTAAATAATTTTCTTTCATTTTTCTACCTCCATCAATTTATTTATAAGCACAAAAATACGCAAGTCCTTAACCAATTGGACTTACGCATAATTGCTGCTCATTGTGTATAATTTGACTTTGGATTTTTTTGCTTAACAAGTAAATTATAGCATAAATTTAAATTTTTCGTAAGTTTAATTTTTGAGTAAAGTTTTTCCTGAAGTTAATGTTTTTACATTTTTCCATAAGTAATCCCAAAGATTTGCTTTTAAAATATCATCTTTAACAGTGACTTCTACTTCATCAATGATATTGCCTTCATTATCAATAATTTCTGCGGTACCAATAGCATCGCCATGTTTAACTGGGGCTTTTACTTTATCAATTTTAATATTGAAAGTATACTCTTTATTTTCTTCACTTATTTTTAAGATTTCCGTGGCATTATTGACTAAAACCACTTCAGTAAAATCTTGTTTTCCTCCTTCTACTCTAACTTTACCTAAAACTTCTGTATTTAATTTAATGGTATTTAATTTAAAAGTATTAAAACCATAATTAAGTAATTTAATGGTATCACTACTTCTATTTTCCGTGGTATCTTCACCCATAACGACACTTATTAATCTTAAATCACCTTTTTTGGCGGTAGCAGTTAGACAATAACCAGCATTAGATGTAAATCCGGTTTTAAGGCCATCAACACCATTATAAAAACGAATCAATTTATTAGTATTTACTAACCAAGTTTTGGAACCATCATTTTTCTCTAAATATTCTTCATAAATACTTGTAAAATCTAATATCTTAGGATGTTTTAATAACTCTAAAGCAATAGTAGCCATATCTCTTGCTGTCGTAACATGTCCTTCTGTATCAAGACCGTGAGCATTAAGAAAAACGGTATTATTTGCGCCTATTTCTTTAAGTCTTTTATTGACTAAATCAACAAATGCTTGTTCCGTTCCGGCAATTTTCTCACTCATTGCGACAACAGCATCATTACCTGAGGCAATGGCAATACCTTTTAATAGTTGTTCTACCTTATAAACTTCCCCAGCTTCTAAGAAAACTTGCGAACCCCCCATACTCGCGGCTGCTTCACTTATTGTTACTTGATCCGTTAAAGCAATTTTACCACTATCAATATATTCCATAATAATTAACATACTAGCGAGTTTAGTCATTGATGCTGGTGGTAACTTTTCATCAGCATTTTTTTCATACAAAACCTTGCCTTCACTCGCATCAATTAAAATAGCACTTTTAGCCGTTGGTGCCAAATCTTCTTCCGCATATACTAAACTTATCGAAACTAAAAATGCTAGACATCCTAAAATTAATTTTTTCATACTTAACCCCTATTAAATTAGTATGTATCTTTTCATTTTTTATTCATTTAGAAATAAATTACTTATTTCTACATTTTTTGGTATATTGCTATAACATATAAATCTAGACAATCCAAGTTTTTATCATATACAGTATTATTGATAATTGGTACCATATGATAAAAATCTTTTTTATCATAACAGAATACAATATAAGAAAAATTATTTAATTTTAAATCTTTAATTTTTACTTCTTCATTAAAATCTGTTTTTAAAATATTATTATCTGCCATATATTTTTTAAAAAGCTTTAATATCATTGTAGGAAGCACAGTTTAATTTTTTAGCCGTTTTACATAATTCATTAAAAACAATAGCATAATCTTTATTCAAAATTTTACATAAACTTCTTACTACACAATTGCTTTTTCCATCACTATCTGCAATATAAAATTCTTTAAAAGTCATATTAATCTCCAATCTTTTTTATATTTGTATACATTCTAGAATGATAGCCATTTCTAGCATAAAACTTTATTGCATTTTCATTATAAGTAAATACATCTACTAAAATATATTCACATCCCATAGCTTTAAAATAATCTTCCATTTTATCAATAAGCATATTACCAATTCCTTTGCCTCTTACATTTTTAGAAACTATTAATTCTGTTATGGTTCCTCTTTTAGGACATTTATAATCTAAATAATCATATTTATCATAAGAAAATATCCCACCCATAATTAAACCTATAACTTTATTATCCTCTATTGCAATAAAACACTTACCATTATTATTTTCAATTTCTTTTAAATCTATAATTGCTTTCTTTTCTCTATATTCTGGATGTAATTGATCTAATTTGTCTTTATCAATTGCAATAATATATTCTTCTAATTCAACTAATAAATCTTTTATATCTTCAAGATATTTATCTTCGTATTCTACTATTTTCATTATTTAAATAATACTCCTTAGTTAATCCATACTTCGAAAAATTTAATAATCCTTCATAAAAAGTGTATGGTGATTCTTTTATTTCTTCACCAATTATACTAAATCCCAATTTTTCAAATATTTTACATGATGCAATATTATCTTTTACAGCTCCGGAAGAAATAGCATTTATTTCTACTTCTTGAAACATATAATCTATCATTGCTTTAGCAGCTTCAGTAGCATAGCCTTTTCCTTGATATTTTGGATCTATGTACCAACCCACATCACGAATAGAAATATCTTTGCCATTTTCTTGAGCCGAAACTTGACCGATAACTTCTTCTTTCCCACTATTGGTATATTCAGTCTTTAAAAATACACTCCAACAAAATACATCTTTATTATTGGCTTGAGCAACTTTTGCTTGATAAAATTTTTCTTGATTTTTCCAAGTCCAATGTTCGGGATTATTAAAATATTTTTTAGCACCAACTAAATACCATTTATTTACCTCTGGTATCATTAATATTTCCCATAGTCTTTTTTGTTCTTCTATCTGCGACTTTCTTAAATATAATCTTTCTGTTTCTATAGTTTTACTACCAATCAAATTCATCGTTAATACTCCTATTACTTCATATTATACCATACTTGTTTAACAATGTTTTATTAAAGAAAAAAAGCTAATTTTGGCTTTTTTGAAATTAATCACTTTTTTTCTTTTTTTCTTCGATATATTTTTCAGTTATTACTAAAGCAATGGTGCTTGGTATAAAGCCATACTCTAAGATATCATCAACATAAGTATCTGGGGCTTCAACTTCAAGCAAAGGATTATTTTCCATGGTACATTCAATTACCTCACCATTATCGGTGATGGCAAATTCAATTACTTGATTATCTAAAATATAACCAGGCAATGATTCTATTTCAATTATATAATATTTACCGATTGGTAAAGTTAAATTAATAGTACCATCTTCTTTAGTTCTTCCTTCAAAAACTAAAATTTCATCACTATCATATATTGCTATTAACACATTACCCAAAGGCATTTTAGTAATTGCATCTATTTTCAAAAATTTTAATCTACCCTCAGCTATCTTATTTTCCATGGTTAGTTCAATAACTTCACCATCTTCTTTTATTTCAAATAAAAGTTTATCTTCATTTAAAGCATATTTATCTAAAGTTTTTAATTCTTTAAGATAATATTTACCAAGTGGTAATTCTAATTCTATAAATCCTTCTTCATTAGTTTCTCCTTCATAAACAAGCGTACCATCTTCTTGATATATACCCATTAAAACTCCAGGCATTGGTAAATGAGTTATAGAATCAATTTTTAAAAATTTAATTATTCCTTTTGCTAATCTATTTTCTAATGTTATATTTATTACCTCCTTATCTTCTTGTATTTCAAAATATTTTTTATCAGTTATCTTAACGTAACCTTCCAATGGTTCTTTTTCTATAAGATAATATTTGCCAATTGGCAAAGTTTGTTCAATCATTCCTTCTTCATTAGTTATGCCTAAAAATACTAAAGTATCATTATCTTGATAAATTTCTATTGCCACATTTGCTAAAGGCAATTTTGTTTCCTCATCAATCTTTAAAAACTTAAGGATACCTGTTTTAGCATAATTTTCTAAAGTTATTTTTTGAGTTACTACTGGCGTATACTGATCTATATACTCTAAATCAACATTATATTTAGTATTATCCAAAATATAATTATTGGCTGTTGCTAACTCTTTTAAATAATATTTACCTAAATATAGATTATTTATTTCTAAATATCCTTCTTCATTAGTAATATATTCTCCAATTAGTTTATTCTTCTTATAAATTAATTGACCTAAGCCATCATAAATATTTTCCCGAGCGTATAAACCAAATTTAATATTGGCTAATTTATTTTGCCTTTCTACTACTTGCAAATCTTGAAAATCTAAAAACTTCCCAATCTTAATTAGTTCAATTTTTCCTTTCACTGGGGTATTAGCAAATTTAATTTCAATTATCTTGCCATATTCTTTACTATCTATGAAATTACTATTTTTATCAATTGTAAATTTTATTTTTTCTTTATTCCATAGATATCCGTCTATTGGTGCGTCAACTTCCTCGAGATAATATTCACCAGCTTCCAAAGGTTCGGGTGTTATCATTATCCCTTCTTCATTTGTTTCAAAAACATTAATAGTTTTAGGTACTGGATAATTTATAACTTGTTCAATATATTTTTTATTCTTGATGTCATATATTTTAAATTTAACATGAGCTAAAGGAATAACTTTGTTATTTGTCGCATCTACTTTTAGAACCTTTAACTTAGATGTGATTATGCCATCAGCAAAGACTTTAGTAGCCTCACCCGATTCCTTTATTTCAAATTCATAATCCTCAAGCTTTTCATAACCATCAGTTGTAGTTATTTGTTTTAAAATATATTTTCCATATGGCAAAGTTGCTTCGAATTTACCTTCTTTATCCGTGGTATATGTGCCTATTAGAGTATTATTTTTATTATAAATACCAAATTCAATTCCCGCCTCCGGTGTTTGAAATCCTGTTTTACCATTAGTTAAAACTTTGATAAATTTAACAGTTCCTTTGATAACATTTTCTTTTACTTGAATAACTTTATCATTTGCATCGGTTAATTCAAAATTGTATTTTGTGGTATCTAATAAATAACCTTTTGAAGCACCTATTTCTTTAATATAATAAGAACCTAAATTTAAATTAGGACTTGTCGCATAACCTAAAGCATCAGTTGTAAGTTTTGCAACTAAATCATCGCTTGGAGTATATATACCATATACTGCTCCTTCCAAAGTGGCATCTCCTTGAGCTTTATTTTGCATAGTCTCACTATCAACTTTTTCAATTTTTACTTTTGGGCCAACACTTTTAATATTTAAACTAAAACTAACTGGGTATCCTTCTCCCGCAACAATTACATCTTGAGATGTATCATCATGATAAATCGCAAATTCACTTTCATAATAATCTTTTCTAGTTAAAGTAATTGTAATATTATCCGATATAATATTAGGTGTAACTACTAAAGTATTGCCTACAACTTTAGCAGTGGCGCCTTCATTACTAACAACATCAAATTTTTTGATAATATTATTTTCATCTGTGAAAATGTGTTGTTCATTTAATTTTAAAGTTGTTGATGTTCCACTAAAAGAAGGAACCTTATCATGTTCTCTAACCAATCTTAAAATTTCGTTTTTTTCTTTGGAAATATCTTTTTCTTTTGTTCTATTTCTATCACTAAAAATAGTAATTTTAGTTTCAGTTTTGGCACCCAAAGTTTCCCAAATTAAAACTTGAGTTGCTACGCGATATTCTAAAGTAGCATGATCTATTTTTAGAGTATCATCTTCATAATCATAGCCATAATAGGCAATTAAACTAACTTTTCTTTGCAAATCCTTATCTTCAATAAGAGTATTTTCCCATTTTTCTTGGGTATATCCTTCTTCTCCTGGTTCTACACCCCATTCAATACAAAATCCTGCCCGATGATTAATCGAAAATCTTTTAATTGTACCGGGATATGGTTCAGCGCCAGTATTATCCGTTTTAAGATAATAATATCCTGAATGATCATAACTTAGAGTATAAGCCTTAGTTATAGATAAACTACTTAAAAATAAACAAATAAATAATAAAATACTACTTATAATTTTTTTATTAATAATTTTCACTTATTTTCCTCCTTTCAAGTTTAAAATTTACTGCTCAAAATAAGTTTAAATTGTTAAATAACTTTTTATTTTTTCAAATGTTGATGAGCCAATGCCACTGACATTTTGAATATCTTCGATTGCCTTAAATTTTCCATTAGTATTGCGATAGTTGATTATAGCTAGAGCTTTTGCCGAGCCAATACCAGGCAACAAAGTAAGTTTACTTTCATCAGCTGTATTAATATTAACTTTAGTTAAAACATTACTAGTTGTATTTTTAGTTTCTACTTTACTAGTAAAATCCGTAACCTTAGTATCATCTGTTACAATTAGACTATAGCCATTATCTAGGCAATTAGATATATCATAAGAAGCCACATAGCATTTATCATATGGATTCTCATTCTTTATTTTTTGATAATCTTTTTTGGTATAAATATTAATAACCATTTGTTTTTCTACTTTTTGGCTTAAATTTAAATTATCAGTATAAGCATCAGTGGTAAATCCACCAGCCTCAGTAATAATATCATTAATAATATTTTCTTTGGTTACCTCATATACATTAGGATGAACAACCGCGCCTTTTATCTCAACCCAAAAAGTATCAATATGTTCTGGTTGTTCTTCTTCCGTTATTAATGCCAAAGTATCATTATTAGAAATTTCATCAACTTTATCATCATTCAAATAATTTATTTCTAATAACATAACAAGAAACAAAAATCCTCCTATGATGTAATAAAAATACTTTTGTAAATATGAAACCATAAAACCTCCCTTCACTTATATATATATCCCCTTACCCCCAGATTTCCTTTTTTTTAATCGCAACTTTTTAAATTTGTTAAAAAATTTGTCGAAATATATCTAAAATAGTAAAAAAAGTAAGCATTTTGTCGCTTACTTTTCCTTGACTTTTTTAATATTTTGTAATTATTTTTTCTATTCCTTCTTTAATTTTATCAACATTATTTTCTTCTAATAAAGCGGTTAGGCTTTGTTTATTTTCATAGATATGTAACTTGGATTCTAAAAGCTCTAATCGTTCTTGTGATTTCTTAATGGAGTTACCAATAAAACTTTTAGATACTTTCATTAAGTCAGCAATTTCTTGCATTGTTAAATTTTCTTCATAATATAATTTAAATATTTGAATATTTTTACTAGTTAAAATAAAACCATAAATATCAAATAAATCATTATAATATACGGTCTTTTCCATCTTACATCATATCCTTAAATAAGCCATAGATGTAGTCTTCAATATCAAAAGGAATTAAATCGTTCATGGTTTCCCCGAGACCTACAAACTTCACAGGTAAATTAACACTTTCTTTTATAGCTAGAACAATTCCCCCTTTAGCCGTTCCATCAAGTTTGGTTAAAACAATTCCCGTGATATTAGTGATTTCTTTGAATGCTTCTGCTTGCATTATGCCATTTTGACCTGTAGAGGCATCAATTACTAACAAAGTTTCATGAGGAGCATTAGGAATAATTGTCCCAATTACTTTATTTATTTTTTCTAGCTCTTGCATTAAATTTACTTTGTTTTGTAGTCTTCCGGCCGTATCAATAAAAACTATACCAGCTTTATCATCCAAAGCCTTTTTTAATCCATCATAAACTACACTTGCGGGGTCACTATTTTCTTTTCCGTAAAATAAGGAATTAGTTCTTTCAGCCCAAATTTTTAATTGTTCCACAGCTCCAGCTCTAAAAGTATCACCCGCAATCATCATTACTTTTTTGCCTTCTTTACCATATTTATGAGCAAGTTTCGCAATTGTTGTTGTTTTACCAACCCCATTAACACCAACCATTAAAATAACTGTTGGACCACTTTCCGCCATATTTATTTTATCCGTAATCGTATCATTATCAACATAGATAATAAATAATTCATCAACTATAACTTCTTGCAGTTCTTTCGGGTCAGTAATATTTTCAGATTTTACTCTTTTACGTAGACGATCCATAAAATTCATTACGGTATTAACCCCAATATCGGCCATAATTAAAATATTTTCTAATTCTTCAAAGTAATCTTCATCTATTTTATGATACTTAATACCTAATACATTTAATTCATTAACAAAATTTTTTCGTGTTTCTTTTAATCCTTCATCATATTTTTTAACATTTTCATCTTGTTTTTCTTCTTTACCTTTAATAATATTTTTTAATTTACTAAATAAACCCATATATCCTCCATTTATTCATTGCTTGTACTAATAATATATCAAATTATAGACAAATTAGCAATTTTTTGATATACTATTTTTAGTTTTATAAACTTTATTTTATAGAAAGAAGGAAATTTTTATTATGAAAGAAAACAATAGTGCCACGCGCCTAGTTGCTTTAGGAGGCTTAGGTGAAGTTGGGAAAAATATGTATATTATTGAGCATGAAGATGAAATAATTATCATGGATGCTGGGGTAATGTTTCCTGAAGAAGGACTTTTAGGTGTCGATTACGTTATTCAAGATGTCACCTATTTAAAGAAAAATGAAAATAAAATTAAAGGTTTATTTATTACCCATGGTCATGAAGACCATATTGGAGGTATTCCTTTTTTACTTCAAGCAGTTAAAATTCCAATGATTTATGCTCCTAAAATAGCTAAAGACTTAATTGTTAAAAAATTAGAAGAAAGAAACTTTAAATATGATAATTATGAAGTAATAACTACGGATTTAGTCGTTGAAACTAAACATTTCAAAGTAGAATTTGTTAATACTACTCACTCTATTCCCGACAGTTTTGCTTTAAAAGTTACCACACCAAATGGAATTATTTTTGAAACTGGTGACTTTAAATTCGATTTAACGCCAATTGGACCAATGGCTAATATTCATAAAATGGCGGAAGCTGGTATGGAAGGAGTAACCCTTTTACTTAGTGATTCTACCAATGCTTTATCAAGTGGTTATTCGAAAAGTGAATCAGCTGTCGATGAAATGCTTAATGATATTATTGCGAAACACCATGGCCGAGTTATTATTGCGACTTTTGCATCCAATATATATCGGGTAAAACATATCGCTGAAACTTGTAAAAAATATAATCGAAAAATTGTTGTATTTGGTCGTAGTATGGAAAATAGTGTTGATTTAGCCTTAAACAATAATTTAATTAAAGACAAATCTCTCTTTATTGATGCTAACCAAGCTAAAAGCTTAAAAAGAAATGAAATTTGTATTTTATGTACTGGTTCACAAGGCGAACCACTCGCCGCTTTATCAAGAATTGCCAACGGACAACATCGTCAAATATCTTTATTAAATGATGATTTAGTAATATTCTCATCTAGTCCTATTCCTGGTAATGCCGAAAGTATTAATAGAATTATTAATAAACTTTATTTAAAGGGCGTAAGAGTATTTACAAATACCGAATTTAGTGATATACATACATCAGGTCATGCTAAAGAAGAAGAATTAAAATGGATGTTAAGATTAATTAAACCAAAATATTTTATGCCAATGCATGGGGAATACCGGATGCTTAAACAACATGCCGAAATTGGAAAACTTTGTGGTATACCCGAAGAAAACATCTTTATTTGTTCTAATGGGGATGTCGTTGAATTACTTAATGGTGAAGTTAAACGAGGTGGTACAGTTACAGCCGGTGATGTTTATGTTGATGGCTCTAGAATTGGAGATATTGGTAGTAATGTTATTAAAGATCGGAAACTTATGAGTCAAGATGGTATTTTAATTACTATCTTAAATATTAATCCTTTACAAAGAAAATTATTACTTAAACCAAATGTTACTGCCCGAGGTTTTGTCTTAGTTAATGAAAACCAAGAATTAATTCAAAAAATAGAACATAAAATTGCTGATGTTACAACAACATTCTTAAGTAAAAATCCCTATAACTACACTGATTTAAAAAATCAAATAATTTTAGAACTATTACCATTTATCAATAGTTTAACGGGTAGAAAGCCAATAATACTTCCAGTTATTATGGAAGTTAACCAATCGTAAAAAAATTGTTAGTGCTCTTTACTAACAATTTTTATTTTAATTAAAATTTATACCAAAGTAGTAAATCTTGTTTATTTACCGGATTAGGTATTTCTTGGTAATTTTCTAGTATTTCTTCTTGAGTTAAGGCTCGATTAAATATTAATGTATCACTAAAAGTTGTATAAGTTGGATTACTAACGAAATAACTATTTTGTTGAATATTTAGATTACCTCCTAACAAAACGGGAGCTGGACTTGGTTTAATTCGACCACTTAAATTTATACTAGCTTCTTCCTGACCATTTATATATAACTTTAAATTTGTACCATCATATGTCCCTACAACAGTGTACCATTCAGTAGGAACTATTATCAATCTATTATATACGGTTTTATAACCAGGAGGATTTGTATCTAAATCATAAATATTAATATACATATAGTTACTATTTAAACCCAATCCTACTCCTGCATCTTCAAAATTATTCATAAATTCTTGAAGTCCATCAATTTGATTAAATTTTACCCTTGCTACAAAAGATACTGATGTATCAAAGTCATAATTAATTAATCCTAAATTAACATAAGTAACTTTATCACTATCATTAGTTGTTATACCTTCATCAGTAATAGTAGCACCATTATTAATGCCATTGTTACCATTTCCACTCAAATCTTTTATAGTTTCATTTGTAAAATCATACCATAATATTACATTATCACTTGCATCAGTTATTTTTAAATTATAAATATATCCATTAAAGTAACCATCGGTACTCCATTGAGATTTGCCTAAAAAGTTTTCAGTTCTTTTTATATTTTTTGCAAAATTAGTTTTATCAGTTATTTTATTCAAAATTATCGCATTGTCTTTATATATATTAAATGTATAGAAATCCCCATTTTTTATTACTTCTATTTTATAATTTTGTCTTTCTTTTAAAATGATATTACTTATAGATGCACTCATACCTATAATATCTGCTGATCCATATCTATGAAAAATTCCTATTACATTTCTTGTGTCTCCATTAGCAACAAAAAAATCATCATTATCAGGACCATTTCCAAAATCAAATATTCTAGACCAAGAATTAAATGCTAACCATTTTGCTTCAAATTCGATAGTAAATCCTCCATCCCAATTTATTGTTTCTGGTAAATCTACTATATCTACATAATCATCTTCACCATCAAAATATAATCCTTGTCTTTCTTCATCATCTAATTTTATTAATGCTCCATTTTGCATTACTCCATCATAGTTATTTCCACTTAAATCTTTAACATAATTCTTTTCTTCTTCATTTATTTTTGTTGTTAATCCTACTGTAAAACTTTTTCCCATTGTATCGTTTCCAGCTTTTTCATCTAACCATAAATATAATTTGTATTTATTATTTCTATTTATGGATATTGTACTACCATATATTTTATAAATATTTTTATGTGTTCCATTTATTTCTGTATCTAATTGTTTTAGTTCTTCTTCACTAAAATCACTTATTCCATTTGGTCTCTTACTTAATACATCACTTATTAACACATTATTTCCTAAATCAGTTATCGCATATCTTATATTACTATCTTCTATTCCATTATCATTTAAGGTTGTTAAATACAAACTAAATCCAGTATATTCTTCACAAGTATTTGATATTGTAAATTCATAATCATCTTTTTGTAAAGCCATTTCCTCTTCCATTGGATACATATTTGTTAAATTTATGGTTTTATTCTTTTCTTTTAAAGTAAGATTGGCACAGTTATTTATTCCTATTTCTGTTTGATTATTTTCTTTTTCTACTTTTGGTTTCATATAGGAATATGTTACTCCTATTGATAAAGTTATTACTATAAGTATTCCTATTACTAATATTATTATTGTTTTCTTTTTATTCATTTATCAAACACCTCATTTTTCCTTATTTTACTATATATATATATATATCAAGCGTGGTGTTTTAATTTTACTAAAGTTTACAACATGAAAAAACTAAAAATTTATTATCAATATTTTTAGTTTTCTTAAATTAATTTATGAATATATTTTATTCTTTATTCTCATATGCAAGTAAATTTTTAATATCTTCTTCAGTTAATGTATTAATAAGATTTTTAGTTCTACTGGTACCATCAATTATTTTATCACTTAATAATCTTTTTTTATTTTGTAATTCCAGTATTCTTTCCTCAATAGTGCCTTTCATTACTAAATGAATAACTTCAACAACTTTGGTTTGACCAATTCGATGAGCTCTATCAGTAGCTTGATTTTCCGCTTGAGGATTCCACCATAAATCAAGATGAATTACAGCATCCGCACTAGTTAAATTTAAACCAGTACCTCCCGATTTTAACATTATTAGAAATACTTTAACATCATCGTTATTATTAAAATCATTAACCATTTCCATTCTTTTTTCACTTTTAACCGAACCATCAATCATATATGTTTTTATTTTCATCTTATTCAAACGCTCTTTAACAATATTTAAAGCAGTTAAAAATGAGGAAAATATCAAAATTTTATGATTATTTTCTGTATATTCATGAACAATATTATCTAAAGTATCTAATTTATTAGAATTACTATCATAATTTTCATAAACTATTTTAGGATCAATACAAATTTGTCTTAATCGCATTAATAAAGTTAAAATTTTAAATTGAATTTGATTTTCTCCCCCACTTTTTAATATCTCATCTATTTCTTTTTTAACTTTTTCCAATTCTGCGACATAAATTTTCTTTTGATCATCCCCTAAATCAATATAAATATCATTTATTAATTTTTCCGGTAATTCCTTAGTTACTTCTTGTTTTTTTCTTCTTAAAATAAAAGGATTTATTTGTTTATTTAAGCCTTCGATTAATTTTTCACTATCCTCATCAAAATCTTTAATTTTGTATTTAGTTTGAAATTTAGTTAAAGTTGCTAAATAGCCTGGCATAACAAAATCAAATATGCTCCATAACTCTAAAATGGAATTTTCTAATGGTGTTCCAGTCAAAGCAAATTTCGTATTAGCTTTTATTTTTTTAACACATTTACTTATGCCCGCATGATAATTTTTAATATTTTGAGCTTCATCGATAATCACAGTATGAAAATATTTATCTTCGTATAAAGCTTCATCTTCTCTTAAAATTCCATAGGTTGTAATAATAACATTAGCTTTAGAATTTTTTAAAATATTTTCTCTTTTACTTTTTATGCCAACACAAATATCTTTTTTTATTTCGGGCGCATACATATTAAACTCATGATCCCAATTGTAAGCTAAACTCGTGGGTACAACAATTAAAAATTTAGCATTTTTATCTTCTTTTAATATTTGTTTTAAATAGTATATAACTTGAATTGTTTTACCTAAACCCATTTCATCAGCCAAAATTCCTCCGAAACCAGTTTTATTTAAATTATATAACCATTTTACCCCAATTATTTGATAATTTCTTAACACTTCAAGTTCTTTTTTACTTAAGGTTAATTCACTATCTTTGTATTCATAAAAATTTTTAATAAAATTATCAAATAGATTATCCGTTGTAATAATATCATATTTTGTTTTTTTCAAACTGTCTAAATAAATAGCCCGATATTTTAAAATTTCTCCTTTTCCTGCGATTATTTCTTCATCAGTTAACTCCAAATCTTCAACAAGATTATTTAATTCTTGTAAAGAATCATCTTCTAAAGATAAAATATCACCATTTTTTAAACGATAATATTTTTTTCTTGCTCTCATATCTTTAAAAATATTAACTAATTCATCACTATTAATGTTATCTAATTCAAAAGTATAGCTTAAAATATTATCTTTACCAATACCAAACATAGAATTGATATTACTTTTTCTTTTAATAATAGTATTCTTTAATTTTTCACTAGTATATATAACATATTTATTATTTAATTCTTCCAAACCATTTTCTAAAAATTCTACTTGTTTATCTAAATCAGTTAAAACAATACTATTATTTTCAATTAAAAAATTATAGCTCAATAAATCATTTATTACTTTTGTTTCATAATCCATATCTCTTAAAACTAAAGAACTAGTATCAAAATAGTTCACTTCTTCTTGATCATAAATAAATTTTGGTTGAGCATTTATTTTATTATACATAATATCAAAATAGATTTCTGTTTTAATATTTTTAGGCAAAACAATATCATCGACACTTCCATCAATATCCATATTTTTTCTTAAATAGGGAAAAATTCCTTTAGTAAAATTATTAAAATTATCTTTTTTTACTTCAATTTTAGTTAATTCATTATTTAGTATATCTTCTAATAATAGTTGTTCTTTCCTATTTAAGTGATATAATTTTCCTTGATATAAAATATAACTAAGATCATTAAATAATACTTGTAAATTATTGTTATCAAAATTTATTATATATTTATCATTTATTTTACTTAAATTGGTTCTTAAAGGAAACATTTCATAGATACTATCTATTTTGTAAGAATCTAAAACAAATTGATTATTTTTTAATTCTTTAAATAAATTTTTTATTGCTTCATCAGAGTCATAACGACTTTCAGCCATGTATTTTAAATATGCTTCAATTAAATGAACATTTTCTTTCGAAAAATAGTGTTCCTGAGGATTATATATAAATTCTTTACCAAACTTAACTTCTCCTTCCCCAGTTTCATAAGCATCTTTAAAATCATTAAAATGATTATTCATCACATATAATCTTTTAGTACCTAGTGCTAATTTGACTCCCCATTTTTTATAATAATCATATTCATCTGGAGTATTAATTCTTAATTCTACGTCAACTTCTTTTTTTATTAACTTTTTTTCACTTTCACAATATTTATTAATAAAATTGTCATAAAAATCATCTTCATTTATATGAGTAATCTTACACAAATCATCATAATAATAAACTAAAGCCGCTGCCACATGACTACAACTTTGGCGATAACTAAAAATTCGACAACTACAACCTCTTAAAACAACTTTATTATTTATCCCAATACCAATTTTAGTAGTTACAAAACCGTAATATTCATCAAATTGAAAGGTATATAATTGACATGAATTTTTGCTATCATAGATGGTGTTATCTTTTAAAAATTTAATATTCTTTTTTTTCATATAACGAACATTCCAAAAATCGCTTTTATACACAATATTACTAAATTTTTCAATAGCTTTATCAACATTCATAATAGAATTTCCCCCATTCATAGTGTTATGATAACATACGTTCGATAATATAGCAACCCAAAAATAGCAAAAATTGGTAAATTATTTTAATAAAAAAACTGTTAGCATTTAAACTAACAATTTTTATTATTTAATTTCAATAAATTTTTTATTTTCGTCTTCGGCCTTTTTAGGTATTTCTAATTTTAAAATACCATCATTAAATTCAGCCACAATATTTTCTTCATCCATATCTTCTAAATGGAAAGTTCTTTCCATTTTACCATAAACTTTTCTTTCCCGATGAAGATATTTTTTATTTTCTTCGTCTTCTTTGTTTATTTCGGCTTTAATCGTAATATTTCCTTTGTTACATTCAATCTTAATATCTTTCTTACTGTAACCAGGAATATCCATTTCTATGTAATATTTATTATCCTTTTCATAAATATCACATGACATTTTGGATTCTAAACTCACATCCTTTAATAAATCATCAAAAAACATTCTACTAGGTAACATAAATAATCATCTTCCTTTCCTTCTTATTATTTTCATATTACTTAAGAAATATTCATTGTGTTGATTTATTCAACAATAACAATATAGCACTATTTTTAGCACTTGTCAAGTCAAAGTGCTAATTATTTTGAAATAAAGTTAAAATCAATAAATTTTATATTATATTTAGATTTTTTTAATTTACTTTTAATCTTATTTTCACTTTTAATTAAATCTTTAACTTTCATTTCATCATCTACCGCTATTTCAATGGTTGTTTGATAGTATGATCCATTTTTTATTAAAGAAGAATCACTATATAATAATCTTTTATTTTGATTGACTGTACTTTCAATTATTTTCTTTATTTCGGCATCATTTTTATCTTCCCCAAGTAAAGCAAAAATATTATCATTGATTATTCTTAAGCCTTCTCCTAAAATAAGAATACTTATAAATAATGAACCTATTAAATCTATCATTGGGAAAAATTGTCCGATTAAGACAATAAATAAAACTATAGAGGAGGATACAACATCCACGAAAGATTCTTTTGCTGATGATATTAATACTTGACTACGATTTTTCTTCCCTACTTGATATAAATAATTAGAACTTAAAGCTTTAAGTAAAATAACAAAAATAATGATATAAATAATATTTAAATTAGGCACTACGAAATTCTTACCAAAGGATTTAACTATGGTGAAGACTCCTAAAATAAAAATTAAGACACCAATAAACATTTGGGAAATATACTCTACTTTACCATAACCAAAAGGATATTTTTTATTAGCTCTTCTTTTAGCTATCTTAGCACTAATTAAAGCAATAAAATCTGTTACTAAATCACAAACGGAATAATAACCATCAGCAATTAAAGTGTAACTGGCAAAAATTAGTCCTCCCCCTATTTTCAAAAAAGAAACTATCGTATTAATTAAGATACTAAAATACAAAGCTTTCCGTTCTTTTTTCAATTTAATCCCCTTTACTTTCAATATAATCTTACCATATTTTAACAATATTTTCTATAACTTTTTAGCCATAATAATAAGGGAGGTAAAAAATGAAAAAAGTACCTAAAATGATTACTGCTAAAGATGTTGATTACATTAAAGATATGTTTGATTGGAATATGGTTGCTTATAAAAAAATAGATTATTTTAAAAATGATATTTCAAGTGAAAAAATGGCAGAGTTATTTATAACTATTGCGGATATGCATTATAGTTTTTGTGAAAAATTAATTTCATTACTAGAAAGTGGTGATGATAATGAATGATAAAGAAATTTTAATGGATATTTTAGAAACGGAAAAGAACATGACTGTAAATACAACTTATGCTTTAAATGAAGCTAGTTGTGATTACTTATATAAAGAAATATTTAAAATGCACGAACAAATAAGTAAAACTACGAAAGATATATTTACTTTTGCTTATAATGAAGGATTTTATCCTTTAGAAAAAGTAGAACAAAATAAGATAACCAAAGCTATATATAATTTAAAACAAGAACTTCAAAAATAATTTGAAGTTCTTTATTTTTATGATATACGATAGGGATTATTGATAGTTCCATCACCATCAATTCTTTTTATTTCCTTTTTTAAATAAAATGCTGGTCTTATAGCTGAATCATTTTTATGAGCATAATGAGTAATAACATCGCCATTACTAGAAACAAAAAAGGCATTATTATCCCAAAAATTATTTTTAGTTATTGTCCATTCAGCTATGCCCATATACATCCAATTATCATTTATAGCTAATCGATATGTATCTTTAATTTCAGAATTTCCAGTGGTATAACTCCAATATTTTGAATCAGCGGCATATAAGTAATCTGATATATACATTAGACCAATAATATCGTTTGTATCATATTTTTTAATTGATTTATTTCCTAATTCGTAATCATAAATCATTTTTGCATTAGTTATACCATATATGTCTAAGTCAGCTCCTCCAACTTGAAATGGATAATTATGAATTAGTTTCTTCCATTTTTCAGTAAAAGTATTTAAATAATTATCATTTAAATTTACTGTATTTAAGGTACTATCAAACCAATTGGCCACAAATTTTTCTGAATTGTCATTATCCTTTTGCCAGAGATACCATGATATTTTACTTTTTTTGCCTTTATAATAATCCATCAAATTAACATCAGTAGTATATGTTTCATTTGAACCGGCCAAATCATTATTTGCTACATCGTTTTTTATTAATTTAATATTATATCGTTCCTCTTCATTTATGTATAACCCAATTACTCTAAATAAATTATCATCGGGGCAAGTCGCATCATCACTACCAAAACATACATAATTTTTAACTACATCATTTCCACCAGTAAACCGATATGATAAATCTCCAGCTTCAAGTTCGTAATTTTCCATATCTTCATAATCTGGTTTACCATCATGATATATTAAAGTATTATCTTTATTCTTGATTAGATAACATCCAAAGTTATCTTCATATCCCCATTTACAACTTTTAGTAAAATCATATTTATCAAAAACAGCGTGACACTTATCTGATTTATTAGTTGTAACTTGAATTTTAGATGTTTCCATATTCCAAGATATTTTTCCACCATTATCACAACCACTGCTTTCAGGATTAAAAATATAATTTTCTAAAGGTATATTTTGACTTTGTTCATAATTTCCATCCGTAGTTTCTATCATAAAACTTAACATATTATTATTTAAATCTATTTTTGGTTTTTCATTTTTATTAGTAAATACTTTTGGTAAAAAATATCCTCCAATTAAAACAAGTACAATAAATACTAACATCAATATAACTTTTTTACTTATTTTTTTCATTTACAACGCTCCTTACTATCTATAATTTATTATATAGTAAAGCGAAAGAAATTACAATATTTTTCTTTCGTTATAGTAATAAAGACATTTATTTCGCCTAAGTATAAAATAATTTTAAGATATAAGTTAGGAGTATCTATATGAATATATGTGAAAATCTAGCCATAAATTTAAAATATTATCGTAAAAAATATAATTTATCTCAAGAAAAATTTGCAGAAATCTTAGAAACTACTCTATCATATTTAAATCAAATAGAAAATAATAAAGTTGATGTTAAATCTTCCACTATTGATAAATTTGCAAGAAATATTAATAAATATGATAAAAAGATTAAATTAAAATCAGAAGATTTAGTAACTTATAATAAAAATCATATTACTAATTTCACAAGAATTGATGAAAGAAAAAAGATTAATTTTTTCAAGTAAAAAGGGCTTTAACAGCTCTTTATTTTTATCTATTTTACAAAAAAAGCAATTTTTATTTTACATTTTGAGAAAAAATCATTTTACAAAATGAGAAAAATAAAATTGCTATTACTTTTTATTTTCTTTTCGATATTGAATATGATAAGCAATATATAAAGCTAACCGATGAGGTATAAATCTTATACCAAATAAAGCTAATTTCATTTTTAATGTAGGAACAATAATCATTTTATTTTTAAACATTTTATTGATAGCATATTTAGCTACATAATCTGGACTTATTCCTTTTATAGTAAAGGAACCATGCGCAACATTATTAAAATTAGTATCTACTGGGCCAGGACATAAAGCAGAAATATGCACATTACTTTTTTGAAATCTTAATTCTTCATTAATAGCCATAGTGAGTTTAGTTATATAATTTTTGGTAGCATAATAAGTACTCATTCTCGGGCCTGCCATAAAACCAGCACTACTACAAACATTTAAGATATAACCTTTATCTTTTTTCATAAAATTTTTTAGAAATAATTTAGTTAAAATGTGATAAGCTTTAATATTTAAATCAATCATTTCTAATTCTTTATTTAAATCAGTTTTACTAAATAAGCCAAATAGACCAAATCCGGCATTATTAATTAAAATATCAATATCTTCATCTTTAACTTTATCATATAGTTTATAAATATTTTCTTCCTTAGTTAAATCTAAATCATAATATTTATTACTATTTACATCTATTGCTACTCTACTTAATTTTTCTTTATCTAAACCGACAAGTATTACTTCATAACCTAAAGAATGAAGATATTTAGCAATTGATAAACCGATGCCAGAAGATGCTCCCGTAACTAATGCTTTCATTACTCACCTATAATACTTAATATGCTAGGTAAAAAGTCTTTCTTTCGAGACACAATCTTAGGAATAAATTTACCTTCATATATATCATTTAAGCCAAAGGCTTCTTTAATAATATTTTCACTACTTGCATTGTAATAAACATATGAGCCTTTGCGAATAATATCCGTACAGAAAAAGACTATAATTGGATATTTATCCGTCATATAATTTAATTCTTCTACAAGGGCATCTTGTTTTTCTGTAATATCCGAAATATCTGTTAAATTAATTTGGCCGATACCTAAAGAGCCTTTATCGATATTATAAGCTTTAAAGTCAGTATATATAATTTCTTTAATTGATAATCCTTCCATTGAAGAACCAGCTTTTAGCATCGCAAAACCATATTTATCCATATCTACTTTAGCAATACTGGCAAGTTTCACTGCAGCATATTTATCATCTTCGGTAGTTGTAGAACTAGTTAAAAGCAAGGTATCTGACAAAATTGCGGAAAGTAACAAACCAGCGATAGGTTTAGGAATAGGAACTTTAGCTTCCAAAAACATATCATAAATCATGGTTGAAGTACATCCTACAGGTCGACATCTAAAATTAATTGGAATATTTGTTCCAATAGCCCCAAGATTATGATGATCAATTATTTCTACAATATCAGCTTCTTCAATGCCATCAACTGATTGAACAAAATTATTATGATCAACTAATATTACTTTTTGTTTTTCATAAGTATTAGGTCCAGTTAATCTAATTAAACCTAAACATTCATTTTTATTATTAATAACCGGATAATTAGTATGATTTATCTTATGCATCATTGTTTTAAAATCCGTATAACAATCTTCATTATTAACCGTAATTGGACTATAATTAGTATTTATACTTTTAATGTAATTAGCAAGTAATATGCGATTAGATATCAAATGAGAACCTAAACTAGTTTCAATTATATTTATTTTATTTTCTTTAGCTTTTTCTAATAAATCTTTATTTATGCCACTATTTAAAGGTAAAATAATTAATTTTACTTTGGAATTAATAGCATATTCTAGTATTCGATATCTATCTCCAACAATTAAAATATCATCTTCGTGTAATTCTACAGTTTCCGAGAAAGCCTTAGATTGCATTCCCACAACCATAATATTACCCGTTATAATATCATTAAATTTCATAATAATATGAGCATCTAAAGTATCAACAATATTTGCCATTGTCGTATTAATTTTTTCTTTATCGCCATTGATTAAATATTTAGCTATTTCTTTTAGCGTTACATAACCCGTTAGTTTTTTATTTTCATCAACTAAAGGAATAGCCGTTATATTATGTTTTTGCATTAAATCAAAAGCTCTATCAATAGAAGCAAATTCATTTATATAAGCCTTACGATCATATTTTATTTTTTTAATTCTTACTCTAACATCATTTAGATAACTCGGAGCTTCTACTTTAAAATAATCTAAAGCAAATTTAGTTTCATTATTAATATTACCCAATACTTTAGGAACACATTTTTCTCCTTGTTCATTTTTTAAATATGCTAAAGCAATACTAGCACACACACTATCAGTATCAGGATTTTTATGTCCAAAAATAAATGTAGTCATACTTCCACCTCTTTATTATCTATACTTAATTTAACACAAAAGTGTTTATTTTAAAACCTTATTTACACTATTTTTTAATATTTTTATTTTCGGTATTTAATTTTGCTCTTACTTTTCTAGGAATATATACCACATTGATAACTGGTTCATTATCTCTTATATCAACATCAATTACTTTAAATAAAGCATTACTTCCTAATAAAAACTCTTCTAATTCTAAATGATAAGTTACATCTTCACTTAATAAAGGTATTCCTTCTTCACATTCTTTTGGGATAATTATTTTTAATTTTACTTCTCCGGCTTTAAATTCTTGATCTAAATAATCAAAATTTAATAATGATGTACTGGTAAAACCTAAATCTAATAAATATTTATCTTTTAAACTTAATAAATCTTCTTTGGTATTAATGCCATAATTACTTAAAGCATCCAAAGGTACTCTTCTAAAGGCAAAAATATTGGTTGGAATATTAAAAGGATTAACAAAAACTTGAGCTATTTCATTACTATAATATTTATATTTACTTTCGGTTTCTTTATCTAGATTCATAAAATTTTTACGATAATCCCAATTCCCTCTTAATATAGCATTAACTTTATCATGATTTATTCCCGAATAATATCTTAAACTTTGCTTATCTTTATCACTTAAACCATTGATATATTGAGTAAAACTTTCACCTAAATAAGTTCTTATTTCTTTAGCATCTTTAAATTCTTTTATATCTCTATCTAAAACTTCATCAACATATTTTTCTAACCTCTCACTATCAAAAATTTCAAGATATTTATTAATTAATAAATTTTCACCTTTATTCATATTCATCACATAACTATTATACCATGGACTTTAATTAAGAACTATTAATTTTTTTATTTTGTTATATAAATGTATGTTATAATATTATTAATATAAAGGAGGTTGTCTATGAACAATTCTAACAACAACACTAATAATATTAATAATGAAGCGATGAACTCTTTCGCTTTGGGTGCCGCGCCAAATGTAGTACCACAACAACCAGTATCTCCTAATACGGGAATGGGACCTACCCCTATAGGAGAACCGGTTAATCCCACTCCTACGCCACAAGCACCAATGCCAAGTGCTCCAGTTGCTCCAGTGCCACCAGTTGCACCTAATCCAGTTAATGCTGCACCAATAAGTCCCAAACCATCAAATGCTACTGAACCATTTGGAGTTAATAATGTAAATCCAATGCCTAATGCTGTTGGAACGGAAGTACCAAATCCAACACCTATTAATCCTACACCAACACCCCAAGCACTAGCACCAAATGCTCCAGTTGCTTCGATACCACCAGTGGGACCTAATCCAGTTGATGCTACACCAGTGAGTCCTCAACCGATGCCAAATATTGATGTAACACTATCTACTTCAGATAATTTAGGACCAGTAGAACCAAACTCTACACCTAATGCTAATATTAATGACGATGATGAATTATTAAAGGCATTTATTGGAAAAAATTATGAAAAGATTACCACTAATCCATTTAATATTGCCGGTTTCTTTTTTACATCATTTTATATGTTTTATAGAAAGATGTTCTTATATGGTATTCTTTTATTTATCGTGAATTTGATAATATCGAATTTTCTAATAAAAAATAGTCTTGTTGTATCTATTTTATTAGGATTAGTAGTTGGATTTTTAATTAATAAAGTTTACTTATATTACGCTAAGAAAAAAATAAATAAAATAAAAATAGCAAATTCTCAAAAGAGTATTGAAGAATTAAAAAATATTTGTGCTACTAAAGGTGGAACAAGTGTGGGACAAATATTTTTAGGATTTTTAGCTCAATTTGGTATTGCTTTGGTTACAATTTTAATTATGATGCTTATGGGAATAAGTACCATGCTAGGTGATTTACTTAATCCTGAGAACTGGGATATAACTATAAATGGACATAAAGTTAATATTAGTGATGACAATAATACTAACAATAACGATAATAATAATTCTCCATCAAATACGGGAACATTAGTCGAAAATGTATTTGTAAGTGGATATTCTTGTTTTGGCTCAGCTTGTACTATTTCAATAAATGATTCAAATGATGTTACAACTGACTATACAATGAATTATAATGATGAATTATTTAAAAATATTGGTGATTATAAAGATTATGTTAAAGTTGATATATATTATGATTCTAATGGAAATGAAAAAACTATTACTAGTTATAAATTATATTTAAAATCAAATAATGAAGATATAAGTTCTATTAAAACTGAAAATGAATTAAGAGAAAAAATTGGATTATATACTTTAGGAACTCATACCGATACATTAACTTTAAAAGAAATAGGAACAACTGGTTTTGGATATGGTGATTATGCATCCTATACTTATACAAATTATACATTTGTTGATAGTAAAAATATCGAATATGAAATGAAATATATAAATTCAAATGGAACTTTAAATTTAACTGAAGGTAATAAATATACTGTTACTTTTGAAGTTGTTGAAGGTACATTTAATTATGAGTTTAATATTAAGTCAGTTAGTTAATAATAACAAGGGAACATGAAGTTGTTTCCTTGTTTTGTTTATAAAATAGTGATAAAATGTAGTATTGAAATTTATTGTTAATTTTATTATGAAATAGTTGTAAGTATCTGGATTACTTAATTTAACACAAACAACTTAATATAGAAAGGAATTCAAATGGAAAATATAAATACCTTAAAACCAATTTTTTATATTACCGATAATAATAAAAAGTATATAAAAGATATTGAAAAAAAACTTGAATTACTTATTATCAATGATACTGATAAAAAAAGAAGATTACAAACTAAATCAAAAGTTAGATCCATTTATTCATCACTTGCCATTGAAGCAAATTCTTTATCATTAAAATCAGTAGAAAATATTGTTGATAAAAACCCAGTTTTAGGTAGTAGAAAAGAAATCCAAGAAGTTAAAAATGCTAATGAGTTATATGAACATATAAAAGAATATGACTGGAAAAGTGAAAAAGATCTTTTAAAGGCCCATACCTTAATGATGAAGTATTTTGAGGATGATAATAGTTATTACAGAACTCATGGGGAAGGAATAAAAAGAGGTAAAAAAATAATTTACTCTGCTCCAGAATCAATATTGGTTCCTTCTTTAATGAAAAATTTATTTGAATTCATGGCTGATAATGAAAAGAAAATTCATCCTTTAATATTATCGGCTTTATTTCATTATTATTTTGTCTATATTCATCCCTTTAGTGATGGTAATGGTAGGATTGCAAGATTTTGGGTAAGTTTAATTTTAACTAATTGGAATTCAAAATTTGAATTTATCCCTATTGAAGAAGAAATTTATTTAAGAAGACAAGAATATTATGACTCTATTTCACAATGTCATATTAATGGTAATGCAAATGTATTTATTGATTTTTTATTAACTTGTATTAATTCTTCATTGGAAAAAACTACCCAAAAAACTACCCAAACTATAAAGTTAAGTAAAAATCAAAGAAAAATTATTGAGTTAATAAAAGAAAATGCTAAAATCACAAGAAATGAATTAGCGGATACTTTAAATATTACACCGGATGGTGTTAAATATAATTTAAAAAAACTAGTTGATAATGATATTATTGAAAGAATTGGGCCAAATAATGGTGGGTATTGGCAAGTAAAATAAAATATTAATTTTCATAATAAGGAGGAATGTAAAATGTTTGAAATAGTTTCACCATATAAACCAAGTGGTGATCAACCAGAAGCTATAAAAGAATTAGTTGATGGGATAAATGCTGGTAAAAAAGAACAAGTTTTACTTGGAGCAACTGGTACTGGTAAAACTTTTACCATTGCTAATGTTATAAAAGAAGTTGGTAAACCTACTCTCGTTTTAGCTCATAATAAAACTCTCGCCGGTCAACTTTACGCTGAATTAAAAGAGTTGTTTCCAAATAACCACGTCGAATATTTTGTATCATACTACGACTATTTCCAACCTGAAGCTTATGTTCCTAGTAGTGATACTTATATTGAAAAAGATGCTTCTATTAATGATGAAATTGATGAATTAAGACATGCAGCAACCTCAGCCTTAATTAATTATAAAGATGTTATTGTCGTAGCCAGTGTTTCTTGTATCTACGGTATTGGGGAAAAAGAAGATTATATTAACAATATGTTAATCTTAACTTTAGGTCAAAAAATATCACGTAATACAATTTTAAATAAATTAATTGATATGACTTATGAACGCAATGATTTGGATTTTCATCGTGGTACTTTTAGAGTAAGAGGAAATAATATTGATGTTGTTCCGGTTAATGAAAGAGCTAAAGGTATACGTATTTCATTGGAAGATGATGCAGTTGATGCGATTAGTTTATTTGACCCTTTAACCGGTGAAGTCATGGGTAGTAAAAAAAGTATTACTATCTCCCCGGCTTCCCACTTTGTAACAACGAAAGAAAAATTAGAAATTGCAATAAAAAGAATTGAAAATGAATTAGCATTACGTTTGGAAGAATTAAAAAGTCAAAATAAATTTATTGAAGAACAAAGACTTCGCGAAAGAACTAATTATGATATCGAAATGTTAAAAGAAACTGGTTATTGTAATGGTGTTGAAAACTATAGTCAACATTTAGCTTTAAGAGAAGATGGGGAAACCCCTAGTTGTTTAATTGATTTCTTCCCTAAAGATTTTTTACTTATCGTTGATGAATCGCATGTAACATTACCCCAAGTAAGAGGTATGTATAATGGCGATAGAATGCGGAAACAAACTCTCGTGGATTATGGTTTTAGATTACCTTGTGCCTTAAACAATAGACCCCTTACTTTTGAAGAATTTGAAAGTAAAATTAATACGGCTATTTATGTATCAGCCACTCCCGGAGAATATGAACTAAGTAAAACAAATAATACCTATGTCGAACAAATTATTAGACCGACTGGTTTACTTGACCCAACGTTAGAAGTTAAACCTACCATAGGTCAAATTGATGATATAATAAATGAAATTAATAAACGTAAAGAAAAGAATGAAAGAGTTTTAATTACGACTCTAACTATTCGAATGAGCGAAGAGCTAACTAACTATTTAAAAGAAATGAATATTAAAGTTGCTTATCTTCATAGTGAAATTAAAACTTTAGAAAGATTAAAAATTATTCATGACCTACGGCTTGGTGTTTATGATTGTGTTGTTGGTATCAACTTATTAAGGGAAGGTCTAGATATTCCCGAAGTAAGTTTAATCTGTATTTTAGATGCTGATAAACAAGGTTTCTTACGTAGTACTCGAAGTCTAATTCAAACAATTGGTAGATGTGCAAGAAACGCAAACGGACACGTTATAATGTATGCTGATGAAGTTAGTGATAGTATGAAAGAAGCTATGGAAGAAACTAACCGTCGTCGGCAAATCCAAGAAGAATATAACCACAAAAATGGTATTACCCCAACAACAATTACGAAAGAAATTAAAGATGTTGTTTCTAACGAAGCTGATAAAAAACAAGTAGAAAAAATTAGTAAGAAAGATAAACAAAAATTACTAATTCAAGTTGAAGAAGAAATGAAAGAAGCAGCACGAAACCTAGACTTTGAAAGAGCTATGGAATTAAGAGATATCTATTTTGAATTAAAAAGTGGCAAATAAGTAATCCTTTATTTACAAAAAACAGCAATTATGGTAGAATAAATCCTACAAAAAACGGGGGATTATTATGAGAACTTATGAAGAATTAATTAAAATTTTACCAAAAGAAACAGTTGATTTTATTGACACAATACTTCCATATTTAGATTATTATTGTCGATTAAAAAATACTTTAGAAGGTGATTGTAGCGATATTGATAATGAAAAAAGTAAAATTTTTTATTTATGTTTGTACGCTGGTTGTAAAAATAAAGAAACGGAAGCAATATTAGGTCGGTTTGGTTTTAATAAAGAAATATTTAATCTTGAAAAAACTAATCCTACCAGTATTTCAGAGTTATTTTCCAGAAATAATTATTTTTTTCCTAACTATAATGATGAATTAAAATATTGCTCTCTACTACCAATTGATATAATTTATTCTAAAATTTGTGATGAGCTTTTTGGCCATAGTTATGTTATTAATAATTTTAATTTAATATTACCAAAAGCACCGCTAAGTTTAAATGATTTTAAAAAAGAATTTTTTAAATATGTAATCCAAGAAAAAGAAAAATTTTTAAACAATATAACTACTGATTTATATGATAGTAATGTGCCAATATCTGTTATAAGCTTGTTAAATACAGCATCTATAATTAGATCAATAATCTATGAACTAGATTTTGATAAAATTAATTTAAAGATAAATAGAAATGATACGGATATTGTTCCTTTATCTATCTTAATGGCTATTTTTTACTATACTGATACGGAAAAAATATATGATGATATTACTTATCGATGTTTAATTATGAATTATTTTAATGATCAAAATATTAATAATTTGACTGATATTCTAGCATTTGATAAAAAAAAAGAACGACCAGATTATGTAGCCATTAAAAAATATTATCTAAGATATATTAAAGAAGGCATATTTAATAGTGAAAATGAAGTTCCTGTTACTGTTCCAAATGTATTAGCTAATTTATTTAATCGGGAATTTACCAATAGTTATATTATTGATGAAGTATTTGCGCAATTTGGAAGAAATATTGATGATTTTAAAAATATCAATGTTTGGATTAATAATGAATTAAATAAATATAAATTAGAACATGAAACTAAATTAAAAGATAAATTATATGCTGATATTCCTAAAGAAACTATAGATTTTATTAACTTTATAGGGAAAACATATCAAGTATTACAAACTAAATTAAAAACTAATAATGACTTAATAAAAAGTAAAAATGATATTGCTACTCTTGCATTATTAATTGCTAGTATGTATTATGAAACTAAAGTTGGATTATATTATATAGAACATAGCATAACTTTAGATAAAATATTTGACTTATTTAAAATCAATTTAACGAAAAATGAAATTGAAAATGAAAAACTTGACATTAATGTCTTAGCTAATGATTTATATGATCTTATCTATGATGGTCACAAAATTAATGTAACAAATGAAAATGGTGAGTCTTCTCGTGCAACTTTAAATAAAAATCGTATCAGTTATAATCTAATGCTTAAGTTTCCTAATAAAAGTACTATTATAGAAGATATATTTTATATTTTTAATAATGAATATATTGATAAATATACTTTTCATGATAAAATAAACAATTATTTTGAAGAAAAAGAACGAGCAATAAAAATAAAAGAGCAAAAAGAACGAGAAAAACTAGAAATAGAATTTTTTAAAGATATGCCTAAAGATACCATTAAAGTTTTAAAAAATATTGTTGCAAGTTATAACACTTTAGTATATTATTATTCTGATAGATACACTAAAGAATATATTAAATTATTTGCTATTTTAATTGGTGTTTTACATGATTCAGAAAATATTAAAGTTAAATATTTCGTGGATAATGCTTTTAATATAACAAATATAACCAATTATCTTGGAATAATTAAATTGGGTTTTAATTTCACTGATAATGATATATATACTTTAAAGGACGAATTTTCGACTTATATTTTTGGAGGTTTAAATAAAGATTTAAAACCGAAAGATATAACTGCCTATGATATTTTAAAAAATGTATTTAATCAAGATTTATATAAAAGTGAAGCTTTAGAGAACTTTTTACATAGTATTAATAAATCTTATGATGATTTTATAGATTTGGAAGCTTGTTATAAAAAATATGTAGAAACTGAAAATTTACACAAAAAAGCCGAAGAAGTTATGCCAATAATTAGTAGATATAATATTTTAGAAGGAGATTTTTTTAAAAATGTTTCTTGTACTTGGGAAATAATAAATGAAAAACTTACAAAAAAAGAACTAGATTCTAAATATTTAAAAAATGAAGATGATATTACGGCTTTTAGTTTATTATTTTGGTATTTAAAAGATAATAAACCTTTAACTACATTTTTAAATAAGTATAATATCACAATCGAAAATTTACTTTTAAGTTGTAATTTAAAAGCAAAAGATATTATTAAAAATAAAATAGCCATGAGTCATTATTTAATATATAATTGTTTACATAGATTTCTAGATATTGCTAAAGATGAAGAAATAACTAGTTATGCCGATGATTTTATCAAAAAGTTATTTAATCCTGAAATAAATCCTAGCACTTTAATAAAAGATTTAATTAATAATGATGCGGAATATCAAAAACTAAAAATTGAAATTGAAACAGGAAAAGATTATTTATATTCTTTAAGCGTTGATGATAGAATTAGTTTACTTAAAAATACACCCATGGATACAATAAATCTTGATGATATAAAAAGTATTATGTTATATGGTGAATCATTAAGAATCCATTCTTCTTATTTACATGATGAAATACCTACCCTTATTAAAAATAGTACTTTAAATATGTCCTTAACAAACATTAATAATTTAATTAATAAAGTTTATAATCCTAAACAAGTTGAAAAACCTAAAAAATTCTTTACTTGGTTATTTGATGGGGGTAATTCTAAAGTGAAACTAACAATAATAGATACGGAAGCTATTGAAAGTTTAAAAGATGAAGTTGATAAAAATATAAGTACTCTAATGAAAGAAATTTATGTCTTTGATAATATTCGTAAATATATTGAAGTCTATTATGAAAAGAATTCTATACTTTATGAAAATATCAAAAAGATTAGTGAAGAAGTTGAAGCTAGATTTCAAGAAGCTAATCCTAATAAAGATTTTGTAGAATATTCTAAGATTAATTCTTTAAAACAAATAATAAGTAATAAGATAAATTTATTTGCTACTACTAATGTTATAATGCAACAAGAACTAATTAAAGTTAATCAAATGATTGTTAACCATTTTATAACTATTAATGCTCTAACTATGGCTAAAAATGATTTATTACCTCTTGTTTGGTCTGAATTAATGATTGATAAAGGACTTAATACGGAAAAAGATGCCACAATGATATCCGGAGATATTATGGCTCTATTCCAAGCTTTAATAACGCAAAATGTAGAAAGTGCTAAAGAAAACATTGAAAAATTAAAACAAAGTACTCTACCTACAGAAGTCATTGATACTATCAATAAAGATGTAGATGAATATATTTTAGGTATTGAAAAAAGTAAAATTATAGAAGGCGAAATAATTGAACCTAATCTAGAAGATGAAGGACCTAAATTAACATTAAATCCTAATAATAATTGAGCATAAAATATTTATAATTTTCATATACCATTTGCAAAAATCAAAAATAATTAAAGTTTTGCAAGCACACTTGCAAAACTTTACAATATTACTTTTTTGTGATATTATTATATTGGTGATGAAAATATGATTATACGAGATAATTATTTAAAAAGGATGATTGATGCTAAAGATACAGAATTCATTAAAGTAATAACTGGGGTTAGAAGAAGCGGTAAATCAACTCTTTTATTGATGTTTAAAGATCATCTATTGCAAGAAAAAATTAAAGAAGATAATATTATTTATATAAACTTTGAGTCTGCAAAATATGACGAAATAGTAAATTACAAAGATTTATATAAATATGTAGCCAATAAAATAAAAAAAGATAAAGTATATTTGTTATTAGATGAAGTTCAAAATGTAGAATCTTGGGAAAAAGCTATCAATTCATTTAAAGTCGATTTTAATATAGATATTTATATAACTGGTTCTAATGCTTATCTTTTATCTAGTGAATTGTCAACATTATTATCCGGTAGATATATTGAAATAAAAATGTATCCTTTATCATTTAAAGAATATTTAATCTTTAATAATTATGATAATCTTAACTTAACAGATAAATTTAATGAATATTTAAAATATGGTGGTCTTCCGGCTATAACCTTAATAAAAAATAATAATGAATTGGTTATGTCATATTTAAATGATATTTATAATACCATTGTAAAAAAAGATATTATTGACCGAAATAAAATAAAAGATGTAGCTCTTTTAGAAAATATAATCAAATATTTAGCTGGTAATATTGGAAGTCCAATTTCTTCTACTAAAATAAGTGATTATTTAAATAGTAATAAAATAACTAATTCTAATCATCAAACAATTGATAATTATTTAAATATGCTAGAAAAATCATTTATAATATATAAAGCTGATCGTACTGATATAAAAAGTAAAAATATATTAAAAACTTTAGGAAAATATTATATCTCAGATTTAGGATTAAGAAATATAATCCTTGGATTTAGAAATATAGATGAAGGACATTTACTTGAAAATATTGTTTATTTAGAATTACTAAGAAGAGGATATAAAGTAAATATTGGTAAAACTAATGAATATGAAGTTGATTTTGTTGCAGAAAACCCAATTAATATAAAATATTTTCAAGTTACTAAATCATTAACTAATGAAGATGTTAAAGCTAGAGAAATAAGAAGTTTAGAAAGCATTAATGATAATTATGAAAAAATTATTTTAACTATGGATAAAACTATAAATAATGACTTTAATGGCATAAAAGTTTTAAACATTATAGATTGGCTTTTACAAGATGAATAAATATAGCAAGTATCTTTTCTTTATATAAAAACAGCATTTTTCTTAAATGCTGTTTATTTTATTGTTCCTATTTTATTAAATGGGAATAGTCTAAATACAGTTTCACCTTTAATACTATCTTTTTTAACTGGGCCAATCATTCGGCTATCTTTACTTACACCTCGATTGTCTCCTAAAACAAAGTATTCATCATCACCTAAAGTAATTTCTTCATAATCACTAGTTTTCCCATTAGCGTAATTATCTTCAATAACTTCGCCATTTATATATATTTTATTATGGGCTATTCTAATGGTTTCACCTGGTAAGCCATACACTCTTTTAATAATATTATCATTATCTTCTTTTTCATGTAAAACAACAATATCATATCTTTCGATTTTCGCTAACCTATATAAAACTAATATTTCGCCATCTTGTAGATTCTTTTTCATACTATCGCCATCTACTCTAACTGGTGTGGCTATAAATGAACGAATAAGAACGACGACAATAACAATAATGACATAAGGATATATTTCTTTAATAAACTTTTTCATCTATTTCACCATAAAAATTAAGGAAAGAATTAATTTCTTTCCTTAACTTTGTATTCCTTACGCATCTTCTTAATAAAGTTAAGTTTAGAACGTCTAACTTTACCTTTTTTAACTACTGTAATACTATCAATAGTTGGTGCATTAACTGGAAAAATTCTGATAACGCCAACTGTTCCACTTTTCTTACGAACAGAAACGGTCTTTGATACTCCACTTCCTTTTTGAGCTATTACTAAGCCTTCAAAAGATTGGATTCTTTCCTTTTTTCCTTCTTTTACCCAAACATCAACTCTAACAGTGTCTCCAACACGAAATTCAGGAATATCCTTACGAATATGTTTTTCGTTAATCTTGTCAACAAGATTTGCCATGTACTTCATTCCTTTCTCTATATATTTTTTACCTGTAATCATGAACTTTTCAGCGGATTACATACCTTTTGGGTATCGATAAGATTATAACACAACTATGTATTTGTTGCAACCACAAATTTATTACCATAATATTCTTTTTTGATATTATTTATTCTTCTTTTAATTTTTTTAAATCTTCTTTAAATAATAACCATTTATCCTTTAATTCTGGGATTAAGGTAAAAGACATATTTTCTTTTGTAACAGGATGAATAAACTCTAAGTGATAAGCAAATAAATGAATTGGTACTTTTTCTTGGAAACCATACCAATTATCCCCATAGATGGGATGAGATTGATGAGCTAATTGCAAACGAATTTGATGATGTCTTCCTGTAATTAGATGCACTCTTAAGAGAGTTAAATCTTCTTTATAATCCAAGGGATAATACTCTAAAATACTTTCTTTACCATTTGCCTCATCTATATAAGATTTAAAGTTATTAGAATCTTTACTTATTTTATCCACTAATGTTTTATTTTCTATTAATTTACCATGGACAATAGCTAAATAATCTTTATGAAAGGTCTTTTCCCTAATTTCTTTACTTAATCTTTCCGCGGCTTTACTCGTTTTAGCAAAAACCATGATGCCACCGACTGGTCTATCAAGGCGATGCACTAAACCTAAATAAACATTGCCCGGCTTTTGATACTTTTCTTTAATGTAATTCTTTATTTGCGTTAATAAATCTAAATCTTTGCTATCATCAGCTTGAACCGGAACATTATAAGGTTTTTCTACCACCATTAAATGATTATCTTCATATAAAATATTAATCATTACTTTCCCATCTTCCATAGATACCACATGGTAGTATTAAAGAGCTATCTTTCATTTTTATTCCTATTTCATCAGATGAAACTACTCCTTTATATTTATGATTAACTGTTAAATTTAAAATATTTTCTAATACTTTAGGACTTAATCCTGTCGTATAAGAATTAATTAAGAAAAATAATGGTTTATCACTTAAAACATCTAAACAAAGATTAATTAATTTATATAGACTATCTTCAATATTCCATACTTCTTTATTAGCACCTCTACCAAAAGAAGGAGGATCCATAATAATAGCATCATATTTATGTCCTCTTCTTATTTCTCTTTCTACGAATTTTAGACAATCATCAATAATAAAACGGACATTTCTATCTTCTAAATGACTACTAATAACATTATCTTTAGCCCATGCAACCATCCCTTTAGAGGAATCGACATGCACGACACTAGCTCCAGCTGAAAGGCAAGCAACAGTAGCTCCACCGGTGTAAGCAAATAAATTTAAAACTTTAATTTCTCGCTTACTATTTTTTATTTTTTCCCGCATATAATCCCAATTATAAGCTTGTTCAGGGAATATGCCGGTATGTTTAAATCCCATAAGTTTAATATTAAAAGTTAAATCCTTATATTTTATTTGCCATTTATCAGGCATATTATGTTTCTTTTTCCAGGACCCGCCCCCAGTTTTACTTCGATGGTATACCGCATCTGCATTTTTCCATAATGGACTTTTTTCGCTCCATATTATTTGAGGATCCGGTCTTGATAAAATAATATTATTCCATCTTTCTAATTTTTGACCTTCACTCATGGCTAATAATTCATAATCATTCCAACTATCTACAACTTTCATTTTTAATCACTCTCAATTTAAAATTATTATATCAAAATAAAAACTCTATTACTAGAGTTTTATTCACTTCTTAATGCTTCAACTGGGTCTTTTTTAGCTGCTGCTCTAGCTGGAATAATACCCCCAATTAAAGTTAAGATAATACTTAATACAACTAAGATTAAGGCTCTATCAATTGCCAAAGCTGCGGATAAAGGAATATTGCCAGTGAAATGATGTAATACAGCATTGATAATTGGAATTAAAGCATAAGATATACCAATACCAAGCAAGCCTGAAAGTAAACCAATGATAAAGGTTTCGGCATTAAATATAGATGATACATTTCTTTTGGATGCCCCAATAGCCCGAAGGATACCAATTTCTTTGGTTCTTTCATAAACAGAAATATAAGTTATAACGCCAATCATTATACTAGAAACTACCAAAGATATTGAAACAAAGGCTATTAAAACATAACTTACAGCATTAACTATAGTTTTAACGGAATTCATTAAAATACCTGTAGTATCCGTATAATTAATTTTTTGTTCTTCATCGACAGTATCATTATAATTATCTAAGAAATTTAGAAAATCTTCTTTACCATCAAAATCACTAAAGTAAAAAGCTATACCCGTTGGTTTTTCGATATCTTGATAACCTAAAGATAATAAATTAGAATCAGCACTTGCTTCCGTTCGATTCATCATCGCCGAAATAATTCTCGTTAATTCTTCTTGCGTATATTTTAATTTAAAGGCTGAAGCCATTTTTTCTTGGTCAATATTAAAGGCATTAGCCATCGAATTAGTGAATGTATTAGTTAACTCCCCTACTTTAGTTAAAATTGTTTTTTGCATTAAAGCTTCGGTCATTGCTCGAGCCATTTTTTCATTAGTTGCTAAAATAGCGGCATTATTTAAATAATTATCTAATACGGTCTTCTTTATAGCATCTACTACTACTATTTTAGAATTTTCTTCTCCTCCATTAGGATTCATCATTTTTAAATATTCACTATATGCAGTCACATAAGCCGGTAATATTGGTTGTAATAATCCCATATAAGCAGTTTTAAAAGTATCAAGTGGAATAACATAAGCACTTTCCATTTCTTTTAATTTAGCAGTAACACTATCACTATTAAGATAGTTATTAACAAGAGTATCTACTTCACTAGCTTCAAATTCACTTGGTATGTTACTAAATAAATCATTAGCCATCGTATTTAAATTATCGGTAAATAACTTTTGAGCTGGCGTAATATCCGTGGTAATCGCTGCCGTTATTTCTTTCATATAATTAGCAGTTTCTTTTTCTATAGCATTACTATCAATATTAACATTAAAGGCACTTTTTAACTTTTCTTGATCTATTTCTAATAAATCACTAAATTTAAAGTCAAAATTATTATTTTTATCAGTAAATTTATTACCAGAGAAGACATCTACTTCTTCATTTTGTAATTGTTTTTTCACAATATCTTGTTTTGTTGAATAATCAATAATATATTTTGTTAAAGCCGATGTATAATTAACTCCTGGACTTAACGCTAAAGTATTCATACTTCCTTCTTTAGGAGCCACAATACCAACTATTTTTAATTTTAAAGCTTTATCATATAAATCTTTTATTGTAGCCTCATTACTACTCATATCTTCATAAATATCATATTTAGAATTATATTTATAAGTATCAGTAGGCATAATTACTCTTAAATCAATATTCATTAAATCATCATAACTAAATGTTAATGGTTCATTATTAATATTATTAGGTTTTCCACTTAAAATATTAGTTACCATTTCTTTTAATTCATTGTAATCTCTTAAACCTAAAGAATAGACTAATAAATCTGATATTTCACTTTTATCTGATAAAACAATTATTGCTTCATCATAATTTTTAGGATATCTTCCTTTTAAAACATCATATTGTTCTTCTATTTCCGTAGTATTATCAACCATTTCCGAATAAATAGAAGAAAAACTGGACATAGGAGAAGAAGTAATTAAACTATTATCGCCAAACATTGATGACATTAAATTACTTGGATTTAATTTAACTATTTCTTTAGTAACATCTTTCGTATAAATATTAGGTGTTACACTATAAGCATATTTAATATTTACAATATCCTTTTCTATTTTCGAATAGTTATCTTCTAGATAATTTTTAAAACTTTTTAAATCATTAGTACTAACACTTGATAACATATTAGAAATATTTTGTTGTTCAGTTACTTCATTACTATTACTTTCACCACCACCGGATTGCATTGATAATAGTAAACTAGTAAGGTCCCCACTTTCTTGTAATATTGTTAAGGGGTATGATGTCATTGTTTCTTCTTGAATGGTATCAACATAGTTTTGAAAACCAGTTGAAACTGACATAATTAAAGCAATCCCAATTATCCCAATGGAACCTGCGAGAGCAACTAAAATAGTTCTGGCCTTTTTAGTCATTAAATTATTAAATGATAAACTTAAAGCTGTTAAAAACTTCATTTTAGTTTTATTTCTTTTTTTCGCTACAACATCTTCATTTTCTTTCGTATTTATTTTACCATCATAAGGATTAGAATCCGAAGTAATTCGACCATCTTTTAAATTAATAATTCTAGTAGAATATTCTTTAGCTAAATCCGGATTATGAGTTACCATAATAACTAATTTATCTTTAGATATATCCTTTAAAACTTTCATTATTTGTTCACTGGTTTCACTATCTAAAGCCCCTGTTGGTTCATCGGCGAGAATGATTTCTGGATTGTTAACTAAAGCTCTTGCAATAGCAACCCTTTGCATTTGACCACCAGATAATTGATTAGGTCTTTTATTAATATGGTTTTCTAATCCTACTTCTTTTAAAGCCTTTTTGGCTCTTTCCGTAGCTTCTTTCTTCGAAATTCCCGATAAAGTTAAGGCTAATTTAACATTTGATAAAACAGTTTGATGACCAATCAAATTGTAACTTTGGAAAACAAAGCCAATACGATGATTACGATAACTATCCCAATCAGCATCTTTAAATTTTTTCGTACTAACTTCATTTATTACTAAATCTCCAGAATCGTAATGATCTAAACCTCCTATAATATTTAAAAGAGTTGTTTTACCACTACCTGAAGGTCCAAGAATACTAGCAAACTCACATTTCCGAAAATTTAAATTAACATCATCTAGAGCCTTTTGCTTTATATCATCAGTAATATATGTTTTACATATTTTTTTTAATTCTAGCATAAAAAAGCCCTCCTTTTTTAATTTTATAATACTTTTGTGAAAATATTATGAACATTATTCATAATATAACATTTATAAGATTAAATTACAAGATTTTAATATAAAAATAAATGATTGTAACTTAATATTACAATCACTTATCATCTTAATTATTGTACATCAAGAATGTATGGATTAGAAGCTGTGCCTGTTCCACTTTTATATTTTGTCGTGCTAGAGTCGAGATAAAAGGACGGGCGGACCACACGCGCGATCGTGCCGACGTAGTTGTGGCTGACAGAACCGGTAGCAAGCACATCGAACGCACGGACAGGAAACTCGGTTCCATTGGTATAATCTTTTATTTGAGTAATTAACCATTCCCATAAGCCCATGTATAACCAGTTACTATCTGTAACTGAGCGGTAATCATTATTTTCTTGTCCTACAGGCCAACTTCCTGCTGGATTATTATATTTATCTTTTCCAATATTCTCCGCATATCTCCATATGCCTGCATATGGTTGTTTTTTCCAATTTTTTGGTGTGGCTCCATATAAATAATCACTTACATATAATAATCCTATATTTTCTGTATCTGTTTGTCCTTCTTGAGCATTCGTTCCTAATTCATTATTATATACTGTTTTCGCATTTGTTCCCATGGCTATATTATTCCCTGTTGCATTATCATTTCTATATATCCATTTATGTTCTTTTATTAAACTTTTATAAGAGTCTTCTATTTTACTATAATACACATTATTTAAATGAATTTTATTTAATAAGGCTGTTGGCCAATTGGCAGCTGTTTTATCATCTCCATTTGCTTGCCATAAATATCTATCAACTTTATCAAGACTTCCTTTATATCTATGTGTAAATGCATCTTTTTCTTGATTACTTCCGGTTGTTGCACTATATGCATAAACAGCTGAATATGAACCATTCGTTGTTGTATCTACAGTATCACTATTAGGTTTTGTTGTTCCTTCGCCTAATAATTCTTTATTTGCATAATCCGCCTTGACTACTTTTATTCCTTCTTCTCCAAAAGTTCCTATTATACGATATAAATTATCATAGCCATCTTCATTTGGATTATCTGAACATGTTGTACCTAAACAAATGTAGTTATTTACTTTTTCGTATGAACCACTATAGCGATATGATGAGTCTCCTGCTTCTAAATCACTTCCACTATCACTTGCATCTCCATCATGGAATATTAAGTTACTTGCTCCATATACTGAGTTATCATGTAATAATTTGATACATTCTGCTAAATTATCTCCACTTTTACATACATCTGATAAATCATTCGCTATCTTTTCAGCTTGAATTATTATTCTTGCACTAAATTTTTTATTGGTGTTTAATTGTTGGTCACTATCTAAATTTTTGAACGTTACGGTTATTTTCCATGTATCCGTCTTTTGATGAGCTTCTTCTGCTTTTGTTACATTTATTGGAAAATCTTCTGCTAAGGCATATATTCCTTCTCTTAATTCTGTTATATCATAACTATTATCTTCAGTTTGTAATTTTGCTTTTTTTAATCCTTCTATTTCTTTATTAAATCCATTTGGTCCTTCTATTGTTAAATATAATTCGGGTATTGGGTCATATCCTTTTGT
>CANPZG010000006.1 GCA_947588765.1 uncultured Bacilli bacterium | reverse complement strand
AGTAGTTGGTTTCAATTCATGCCCCAATTTAGTTTCAAGATAACTAATTAATTCTAACTTTACTTTTGAATTACCATCTTTACCAAAATTCATTTTATATGATGTTGCCCCCATTAATATATCTTCTAATTGTAGAAAAACTGACTCATGTGATTCTATAGCATATATTTTCTCTATATTATTAGGATGATTCTTATTATTTAAACATCTTTTTAAATCATTTAATACATTTGGATTACTATAAGTTTTTATGTCTGTATATATTGTATATTTTGAAGCTGATGAAATCCAATTATTTAATAATTGATAATAGAACTTATAAAAACCTAATTCAGCATTTTCATTATGGTACTTTAAATTTATCTTATTTGAGTCAATGCAAATTGTTCTAAAATTAATGTTATAGGTAACATATATATCTATCATCTCTTTATATAAATTTAAATACTTTTTAGTCACCCTATTCCATTTTAACTCAGTTTTAATGTTTAGATTATACTTTTGTTTCAAATTATTTATTTTGTTTTTTATTTCTGACCTATCATCTCTACTAATCATTACTCCACCAATAAAAATATATTTATTAGTATTAGAAATAACATCTTTATTATAGAAAAGATCTTGTCTACTTTCATCACAGTATAGTTCTATCATTATATCACCTCGGATTACAAGCAATATTATACTATATTTTTATATATTTTTTAAGTATTTTTCAAGAAAAAAATTGGCTATAATGAAATTAATTATTTTCACTAATAAGTTCACTTAAATAAACTATTTTTAAATCTTTAAACTTAATATCCTTAATTAATAATTTTAAGTTTTCAATATTGATACCTTTTTTTATTAAATAAATATTCCCACTTTCAATAGTGTTTTTAGTTTCTAAAAAGGTACTATTATCAACATTAATTGCTTCAATTAAATATTTATTATTTTCTCGACAAGTATCCTCTAAAGTATTATTTAAGATACATAAATTATTATTTAAATTACCATTATTAAGTAGGCTTTCTACTTTTTCATAATTCTTCGCATCATTATTAATTAATTCTAAAGTAGGATATATTTGATAATTATCTAAATCGATTAATAGATTTGCCTTTATTTTATTTTCATTAAAATAATTAATTAAAGATTCATCATTTTCGATTATTATCGATATACTATTTTTCTTCGGATTACCTTTATTTATTATTTTATCTTTATTGTTTTCTAAAGATACTTCTGGCATAGTATTTTCATACACTAAGTAATGTTCATTAAACACATCAAGACTTTTCATATTATAATAACTATCTTTGACATTAACTTCATGCCCCATTAATCCGGGAATAATATAAACTCCATCAATTAAAGCTGATGTACTTTTAACCTTGTAATTATCTTTCTTATTATCTATTTCTTGATATAATTTATTTTTCTCTAAAACAAAATTAGCTATCTTATCTGTATAGTAAAAACTAAATAACATAATGGCACATATACCTAAATATTTAAAGAATTTCATTTACTTCACCTAAAAAATTATATGAAATAATAAATCTTTTCTTGCCAAAAATAGTAATTTATGATATTAATATTACCTATATGGGTGAATTATGGATTTAGTAATTGATGATAATATTGAAAAAGAATTAAAGTATTTACTGGCTACAGTTGCAACTTTAAGTAAAAAGCGTCCTTCTTTAGAGGGCAATATTGGCAAGGTTTTAACTGATGAATACTATATTGATTTAATTGTGCCTTATATTATCAATGATTATAAATTCAGTTATAAAAAAGTCCGCAATTTAATACATATTATTCTTTATAATTATAACTATGGGGATGTTGTAAGTGATTATGTTTTTGAAGAAAAAAACTTTTTAGAAATGGTGCAAACATTACCTATTGATACTTTATTAGAAAAAATTACTGAAGATGAAGCTCTTTCCTTTTATTTAGTTCAAAAATATTTTCATATTGTTTTTGATGCCCATTTAAGAGAAATAATTGATAATAATGCAGCTGTTTATGAAGATATTCCGTGGATTAATTCTTGGTATGAACCTTTTAAAAATTATGAATTAATTACGCAAAGATTAAAAAATATGCTAATAACTTTAAATAATTATTGTAATTATGTTGAAACTAATATAAAAGATGAAATATTTTTAAAGTTATTATATGAAAATGATGATTTGTTTAATATAGTAGAGGAATTTTCTTTAACTAGTAAGGAATTTATTAGTTATAAACCATTAATAATTGAAACTTTATTTATTGATGGCTATTATTATTTATTAGCCCATAAAGATACATTAACTAATATAGATAAAGAAATATATAATTATATTATTAATTTAAAATTAAAAACTAATGGTATCGCTACATTACCAATGGATGAAATTATTACAATAAAATTATTAGATTATTTCTTTATTGTTAATGAAGATAAAAATAAATATAAAGAAACTTATTCCAAAGAATTAAAAGACGTTCAAAAATTAGTCAAACAAAAAGCTAACAAATTACTGCTTTTAGAGTATTGTTAGCTTAATTTTTGTTTAACTAAATCGGAACCACGTTTACCATCTTCGAAAAGCATTTCGTATATTACTTCATCTTTTCTTAAAATTTCAATAAACTTCATTTCTTCTTTAGTTAAAGCACGATGTTCTGGTGTTTCATCAATTTGAACTATGACATCTGCTCCTATTAAGTAATCAGAAGGTACTCCTAGAACTTCTACGAAATCATAAATTGTATCTAAAGTAGGATTTCTAGTTTCTTTTTCATAACTACAAATTGCTGATTTACTAACACCAACCTTCTTACCAAGTTCACTTTGAGTAAGTCCCGCTTTTCTTCGTGCTTCCTTCAATCTACTACCAAGTAACATTCGCTATACCTCTTTTCAACAATTAGTATAGCTATTTATATTCACAATATGTGGATATTCCACCAAGAGTAAACTTTAATTACTCGGGAACTTTATTTTTGGTCTCATCACTTTTTTTGGATGAGAGAAAGGTAACGCGTTCCGCAATTACTTCAGTAATATATTTCGTTTCATTTTCTTTATTTTCATACTTACGATTTTGCAAGCGGCCTTTAATTCCAACCACATCCCCCATTTTGCAATATTCTGAAGTATTTGCAGCTACACCATTCCAAAGGACACAACGAATAAAATCTGTTTCATATGTGCCATCTGGTCCTTTAAAACTACGAGGTACTGCGAGATTAATCGATGTATACTTTTTCCCATTTTCTGTTTCGGTAACAGTGGGATTTTCTACTAATCGACCAACCAAAATAACTTGGTTCAAAATATTTAATTCCTCCTTTCGCTATCAAAATACCAAATTTTTATTTGATATTCAAACTGCAGTTTTTGAAAAATTGCAAAAAAAATTACTCAAAAATATTAAAAATTACGGTATATAAAATGCAGTTTTTCAAAAACTGCAATTATTCCTTCAAAAGTCGATTTAATTCGACAGCATATTCCATTGGAAGACTTTTCTTAAAGTCTGATATAAAACCTAATATTAATAATTCTTTAGCTTTTTCTTCACTTAAACCTTGGCTCATCAAATAAAATAATTTTTCGCCACTTACTTTTGATACTACAGCTTCGTGTTCAATAACACTACTAGTATTTTGCACTGTATTTTTAGGATAAGTATAACTTCGACTATCTTCATCTAAAATAATCGTATCACATTTAACGGTGGCATGACTATTCGTCGCGTTCTTGCCAATAAAAACGGTCCCCCGATAATTACTCATCCCACCTTCTAAAGCAATTGATTTACTTAAGATATTACTTTTCGTATTTTTACCTAAATGAATCATTTTCGCTCCAGCATCTAATTTTTGATTATTTTTTGCATAAGCAATACTTAAAGAGTTACCACTTGAGTTATCTCCTTTTAAAATACATGACGGATATTTCATCGTTATACCACTACCAATATTACCATCAACCCATTCCATGCGACCATTTTCTTCCACTATAGCTCTTTTAGTTACTAAATTATAAACACTGGTAGACCAGTTTTGAATTGTTGAGTAACGACATTTAGCATTTTTACCAACATAGATTTCTACAACTCCAGCATGAAGAGACAAACTGTTATTAACTCTCGCCGTACAACCTTCAATATATTCTAGTTCAGCGCCTTCATCAACAATAATAATCGTTCTTTCGAATTGACCTAAAGCCTCACTATCAATCCTAAAATAACTTTGAAGTGGTCGATCTAATTTCGTATATGGTGGAATATAAATAAAACTTCCTCCACTCCAAACTGCTCCATTTAAAGCCGTATATTTATTTTCATTATATTTAACTAAATTATTAAAATATTTTTGGAAAAGTTCCGGATATTTTTGTAAGGCATCATCCGTACTTGTAAAGATAATATCTTTATTAGTTTTTTGATTATGATATATTACTTCACTTTCATATTGATTAGTAACTCCATCTAAATATTTTTCTTCTGCTCTAATAACACCTAGATTACAAAATGTATCTCTGACATTACTATCTACTTTATCCCAGTTATTAGTTAGTTCATTACTCTTATCTTTATAATAAAGAATATCATCAAAATTAATATCTATTTTAGGGCCAAATTTAGGTTGACCTTGCCTCATAAACTCTTTAAAAGATTTAATTCGAAAATCACGCATCCAATCGGTTTCGTTTTTCTTTTTTGATAATTCGATAATAAAATTTTCATCTAATAACTTCTTCATTTAAATCTCCAGTTAATATATTACAATAAATATTCAAGAAAAACAATTGTCTTTCAATTTAAAAAATGATAAAATTAAGATAATAGGAGAATAATATGGAAGTAGCATATGATGAAAAAATTACCGAAATGCTTAGAATTATTGCCAATAGTTCCCTAACTCCCAACGAAGAAAATTTTATTCTAAGTTTTGTTAATGAATATTGGGATGCTGCCCAAGTAGTTTTAAATTCTCCCAATCAACCAGATGATAGAATCCTAGAAATTGCCACCAAAGGAAAAGAAATAATTAATAAAGCTTCAACATCAAATACGGTAGGATCTAAATTAATTATTGATACCTTAACCAATTTAGTTGCCGAAAGTACAAAAAAAGCACAAGAAAATGTTCAAGTTAGAAGTTTAAGAAATCCCAATATGCCAAGTACTTATAAAGAAGATCAATCTATGGATATTGCTGGATTTACTAATGCTGTAATAATTATTATTTTAGCAATAGTCGTTGGTTTTGTTCTTGGTGCTGTATTATTTATGTTAAATAGATAAAAAAACAACTCTCAATTTCAAAGAGTTGTTAATTTTTAATAATTTTCTTTTTTTAATTCGAAATAACTTTGTGGATGAGCACATACTGGACAAACAAGTGGAGCTTCTTTACCAATAACAACATGACCACAGTTACGGCAAATCCAAATAGCATCGCCATCTTTACTAAATACTAATTTATTTTCAATATTATCGATTAATTTACGATATCTTTCTTCGTGTTCTTTTTCAATTTTAGCAACACCTTCAAATAAATTAGCAATTCTTGTAAATCCTTCTTCTTTAGCTACTTTAGCGAATTCAGCATACATATCTGTCCATTCATAATTTTCGCCATTAGCAGCATCTTTTAAGTTTTCTAATGTTTCAGGGACTTTACCATCATGTAATTCTTTGAACCACATTTTTGCATGTTCCTTTTCATTAGCAGCAGTTTCTTCAAAAATTGCTGCAATTTGTTCGTAACCATCTTTACGAGCTTGTGAAGCATAATAAGTATATTTATTACGAGCTTGACTTTCACCAGCGAAAGCAGCCATTAAATTTGCTTCAGTCTTACTTCCTTTTAATTCCATTTTTACCTCCTAATACATAAATATTATACCTATTTTTAGAATTAAAGTAAAGCATTAAAAATCTAAAGTTGGATATCCATCGTCACCAAGTTTCCATCTATCAAATTTTAATTCAAAATCTGGAAAATCATTTTTTAAATCTTCTATTGTTAATTTATTTAATTCTTCGACATTACTATTTAATGTATCAGTTAATCCCTTTATTTCACTTTCAGATTTAGATATTCCAATATTAGACTTATTACTTCCAGTAATTTCTTCTCCACTTAAATAATACGCATTTTCAATATTTTTATTTGAAGAGTTAGTAATTCCTATGCCATATTTTTTAGTACCATTTAAGAAACCAATATTATATACATTATTTATATCTAGTTGAAACGCTTTATTATCATAAATTATTCCATTTGCATCACTATAATTACTACCATCAATGTTTCCTTTATTGTAGCTATTATATATAAATGTTTTGGTATTGGTAACAGTCTGATCTGTAGTATATACATGACCAACAAGCCCACCAAGTTGACCATCGCGTTCTTCTTTGTAGGATATATTTCCTTTATTATAGCTATTAAATATATAAGCATTTGCCCCATAACCATTATAACTTAATAAACCACCTAAAGTTAAAGCTGATCCCAAATGTAATGCAGTAGAAGTTATATTTCCTATATTATAGCATTGATTTATTATTATTTTTGAGTTTGAATTAGTAACAGAAATTATTCCGCCAGAATATCCAGCATTTATAATATTTGATATATTATAAGATTTTTCAATTATTATTTGTGAATTTTCACTTAAAGCAAATAATCCACCCACCATTGCACTTGAATCACCATCATCACGTTTTATCTCTTGACCAATATTTTTACTATTTTTAATTATTATATTACTATTATAAGAATAAGCAACCAAACCAGCAAAATTACCATTTTGTAAATAATGTATGCTTTGGTTATTCGTTGCATTTAAAATTTTTATCGTAGAATAATTTGCTCTTCCAATTATACCTGCAGCATTGCCATCATTTAAAACTGTAGTTATAATTCCATTATTTAATACATTTTCTATAATAACGTTTGAATTATCTTGCGTTATTCCAATAATTCCACTTATTGTTCCGATATTTTTTTGACTACTTAAATTAACATAATTATTAATATTACTAATTATTGCTTCTCCATAGGCATAACATATTAAACCACCGGCATCTTTAGTCGCATTTATATCTCCGTTTATTGTTAAATTAGATATATTAGTATTTTCTACATATCCAAATAATCCTGCATTCTCTATACCACTTATATATAAATTACTTATTGTATATTTATCGCCATTAAAGTTTCCTTTAAATCTATTATCATTTGTTCCAATTGGAGTAAAATTACTTACTCCGTCTTGGTGTTCTCCTAAATCTATATTGTTAGTTAAGACATAGTATTTGCCTTCTTTACTATCTCCTCCATTTACCTCACTACTTAATTGTTTTAATTCATCTGCATTATTTATTTCATAAAGTAATTTTTCAGCTGTGATTATTATCTTCCCTTTTAAACTTCTTCCCGTATTTAATTGTTGATTATATTCTAAATTCTTAAATGTTACTGTTATTTCCCATTCATCTGTTACATCTCCATTTGATACTATTTCAACATTTTCTCCTATTGCATACAACCCTTCTGCTTCTGTTATATCATATCCTCCATCTGTTGCTGTTAATCTTTTGCTTATTTGTTGTTCTTTACCTCCTTTTTTGACACTTAATACTAATTCTGGTACTCCTGTATATTCTTCTAAATTGGCATCTTCTTTTTCTTCTTTACTCATGAATCTTAATTCTGGTTGTCCTTCTTTCGTATAACTTGAATACTCTAATTCATTTTCTTCTATTAAGAGATAGATATTATAATTGGCTGTAGTACTTTCGCTAGTATTACTTTTTATTAATCTGGCTCGGGCTTTTGTTGATTTTGAGTAATCACCGTTTTCTCTTCCTAGATTATCTGCCGTTATATTTAAAATAATATCATCATCTGTAGAGAACGTTAAATTATCTGTTGTGCCTGTTGTTGCATTTATATTAAAGTTTGCTGCTGGTCCTATTTGAGCTTTAAAGAAAGCATATGTTGCTCCTACTATCATACTTACTAACACTAATATTCCTATTACTAACAATGTTATTTCCTTTTTTCTATTTTTCATTTTATCAAACCACCTATTTTTCCTTATTTTACTATATATATATATATATCAAGGGGTGATTTTTAATTTTACTAAAGTTTACAATATGAAAAAAACTAAAAATTTATGTCGAATAATTTCTAGTTTTGTCGAAGTGCTTGATTTATTATTTTTATATTCTATAATAGAGTATTTGTTACCTAGTTAGTAGCACCTACCACATTTATGAGTAATTTTTCTTAAGGGGGTTTTGAACTCGACTTTGGTTAATGAAAGTAGGTGATTGGCAATGAACAGAGATTATTTACTCTTAGTAATTATAATTTTGTTAATCATAGTTATTCTACGATTGGCATAAAAAATGATGCTAGCCTAATGGCGTAGCACCTTCCAAAATGTAGGTGTTACCTAACGGGTAACATATCTATAGTATACTATTATTTTTGATATATTACAACAAAGAAAAAGTGTTTTGGTTAAACACTTTTTTAAAAACTTAATTTTTGTTTTCCACTACTAATTTTAAAGCAGTTTTTTGTTCACCATTTATCATAATATCATTAAAGGCTGGAATAACAACTAAATTATCTCCTGTCGGGGCAACAAAACCACGACAAATTGCTATTGCTTTTATCGCTTGATTCAGTGAACCAGCCCCTACTGTTTGAATTTCCACAGTGCCATTTTCCCGATAAATATTTGCTATCGCTCCCGCTACTTTACTTGGATTAGATTTTGATGAAACTTTTAAAATTTCCATATTTTATTACCCTCTTTCAAAAAAATTATATGAGGATAATAAATAATTAATTACTTTTTTCAATTAAATATATTGTTAAAGGATCAAATAATTCTAACATTCCATGAATTAAGAAGAAGAATCCTAAAACTAAAACTTGAATATCAGCTTCATAATATAAGTTAATTGTTGCAAGTAAACCAGTTAAAACAAATAAAATTAAAGTTATTATTTTTAAAATCCATACCGAATTTCTGCGATCATTATAATAATCAGCTTTTTTCATCTTTATTAAAGCCATCATTATAATCCAGATAAATAATGTTAAAGCTAAATACCAAGGAACTTTAACAATATCTAATCGCCAAGCAACAATTAAAGCAATAACTGAAGCAATAGTTGTAAATAATCCTTCATAGTCTTTAGCTTCTTTTGTTAATAAAAATTGAATTAAATTAAGAATGCCATAAACTCCTAAAATGGACATAAATATTGGTTTTACACTTACAAAATGAAATAATGGGAAAATAAGTAAAACTGCGCCACAGATAATTAAAAATACGGCAATAACTAAATCAACAATTTGTTTTTTATTCATAAATACCTCCATATATCTACCTATAATATATCATATATTTTTCATATAAGCATTAAAAATATTTAAAAACATCCTATATTTAATTCAAAAGTAGGCATTTCATTTGACATTATTTACACTTTTATGGTAAAATTAACTTGACAAAAAAATTTATGCTTTTAGGGGGGATTTGGATGTACGAAGAAAGCGATAAAAAATTTATAAGTGGGAATGTAATATTACTAATATTAAAATTAGTTTTACTTGCCATATTTGTGTTTATTATTTGTTGGTTATTTTTAAATAACAATAACAAAAAGAAAGAAACTACTAAAAATGTTGATAATACTTTTATTACTAACATTAATGCAATGAAAGAATCAGCGTTTGAATATTTTACTAGTGATAAGTTACCAAGTAAATCTGGTCAAATAGTTAAACTTACTCTAGAAGATATGATAAAAGAAAAATTATTACTTGATTTTACGGAAAATGGTAAGACTTGTAGTTTAACAGATAGTTATGTTCAAGCAACTAAAACTTCAGATGATAATTATGCTTTAAAAGTTAATTTAGATTGTAAGGATGGATCTGATTTTATAGTTACTAATATTGAAAAGGATAATAAAGCTTGTACTACTTGTCCTATAACTAATCCGGATAATAATACTAACAATAACAACAATACTAGTACAAATACTAATACTAATACAAACACTAGCACTAATACCAACACTAATACTAACACAACAACAAATAATAATAGTTCTAGTAGCAGTAGTAGTTCTAATAAAGGAAGTAGTACTAGTACCACAACTACAGTAGTTAAAAAAGTAACTTATAAATATTATAATTTATGTGGTTCTTGTGATAGTACAGAAAAAGAAGAACCAGTAAAAGAACCTAAGAAATATAATTTATATCGTGTATATAAATATACTGATTGGATAGATGGATCTAAAGTAGGTACTAATTACGAAAATAAATGTGAAAATGTTAAAACATATAATTATTGCCAAACTGGTACTTTACAATATTATATGTCATGTTTCTTCCCAACTACTTATACTAAAAACTCTTATTCCAAAACATTATATTTAAATGAATTAAATTATAAAACAATGGAACCTTATGAAACAACAGCTAATTACTATACATCAATTAGTGATTATGAAGCATTTTTAAATCAAATAAATAAAAATAATGATAAAAATAAAGATGTAGTAAAAAATGCACAAGATATGGCTAATGCTACATTAAATAAAAATGATTATAAATTTACTTATTCACAAGTATATCGTTCTGGATTATATTATAAAGTAGATTTTGAAGTAACAATTAATGATAATGCTAAAATTAATCCTTATTATTCAGAATTTTTAAAACAAAATGTATATTTTACTCCTATTAAGTTTAATGTTAAATTTAAAAAGATAGATACATGTGTAAGAGACCTATCAACAAATAAAAATAAATATAATGGTTATACTGCTTTTGATGAAGAAACTACTAAAGCATGTAAATATAGAGAAAAATTATATAAATGGGTTTCTGAACAAGAAATTGATAAGTACTTAAAAGATGGCTGGGTTAAAACTGGCGAAGTAGTTCAAAAAACAATGTAAAAAGAAGAGTTCAAATTTGCTTGAACTCTTTTTATATGCTATAAAATCTTTTAACTTCTTTGATTGTTAAAGAACGATATTCCCCCGATTTTAAATTATCAATGTTTAAGAAACCATAACTTATTCTTGATAATCTTATCACTGGTAAATTTAGTTTTTCAAATACTTTTTTAACAATATGATTTCTTCCTTCAACAATAGTTATTTCCACTAGAGAAGTATTTTTTTCTAAATCTTTATTTTTAACTTTTAATCTTTTGATATCTACTTTGCGATTATCAATTAATATTCCTTTTTTTAATTTAATAATATCTTCATTAGTTATAATACCTTCTAATTTAGCAACATAAGTTTTTTCAATATTATGGGATGGATGCATTAAATGATTAGCAAAATCACCATCATTAGTTAAAAGAATTAAACCTGTAGTATTATAGTCAAGTCTCCCAATAGGATAAATTCTCGCATCGGTTTTAATTAAATCAACGACTGTAGTTCTTCCTTCTTTATCTAAAGCGCTACTTATAACTTGTCTTGGTTTATTTAATAAATAATACTCATACTTAATATTTTTGTTTATAACTATGCCATCTATACTTATAACATCATCTTTATTGGCTTTAGTTCCAAGTTCCGTAACAATTTCTCCATTCACGGATACTTTTCCCTCTTTAATTAATTCTTCCGCTTTTCTTCTGGAAGCATAGCCGTATTCACTAATGATTTTTTGTAATCTTTCCATAAATTTCACCACTTCATTATTTTAACACAACTATTCTTTTTCTAAAACATAATATCCACTAATAAATTTTCCAAAAACATAGTCGCCACTTTTCCACTCAACAATAATATATTCTTTACTTAATATTTCTTCATAAGTATATTTACATAAAGTATTTGGTAATATTAAATTAACTATATAATTTTTCGTATACTTGGTATCGAATTTTTTACCACCAACATAACTTACATTTACTATACCATTATCCTTAAATACTAGTTTTTCTAAAGATAACATTTCCCTTGAGCTTTGTAACTTCTCGGGATTAAAACTTTCAGGGTTATTGACAAAATCTATAGTTTTCCAACTACCTATTACTCTTTCATCAGTAACAAATTCAACATCAATATTATCTTTTTGTTTAATGTCTTCTAAAGTATAATCATTGTGATCAACATTATAATAAACTGCTACTTTAGAGTTTTTAATATCTAAAAAATCGGCTACAGTTAAATATAATTTGTCTCCTATAATTTCATAATGATTTGGTTTACCTCCAATAAAAATAGTATCTTTAGTCCAAGATATAACCCAGTAAGGTTCCCCATTAGGAAGTAAATATAATTCATTTATTTTATAATCGTCATCTCTAAAATTTTCTTTTTTTGCTTCTTCTATAGTTTCCGCTATACCAAGTAAAGTCCATTTTCCTTGTGTCTCTTCATCATTAATAAACATAATTTTTAAATCATTCCTTTCATTAGAAAGAGAAAATTGTTTTAAAACTTTAATTCTACTTTTTAAATTTAATATTTCTTGTTCATAATTAGAAATCTTATCTTTAATTTTATCTTTACTAAAATGTCTTATTTCTTCAAGAGAAAATCCCATATTCTTTAAAGATAAAATATCTTGCATTGTATAAATATTATCTTCATCATAATATCTATATCCCGTATATATGTCGACATATTTGGGAATTAATAGGCCCATACTTTCATAATATCTAACTGTTTTAATAGAAACATTAAAAAGATTTGCAAAATCACCAATTTTTATCATCTAATTTCTCCTTCCAATTAACTATAACATTTACCTTAAGGGAAGAGTCAAGTAATTTTCTATTTTTAGTATATCATGAAAAACTTAGGTTATTTCAATTAAAAAGAATGGTAATGTCAAATAATGTTAAAATAAAAGCATGGTTAATAAAAAGGCAGTGATAATGCCAACTAAATCAGCAAAAAGGCCAACACCTAAAGAATAACGAATCTTCTTTATCCCAATTGAACTAAAATACAAAGCTAATACATAAATAGTTGTATCAGTACAGCCTTGTAAAATAGAAGCCAGACGACCTAAATAAGAATCCGGACCATATTGAATAAATATATCATTCATGATAGCTAAAGATGCCGTTCCCGAAACTGGTCTTAATAAAGCCATAGGCATAATTTCAATAGGAATATTTAAAGTATTTAAGATATCTTTAAAAGCATTAAGTAAAAAATAAATGAAATGACTATCTAAAAATATATTTATAGCAAATACCATGGCAATAATAGCTGGAAAAATATTTAAAGTAATTGATAATCCTTCTTTAGCCCCTGCTAAAAATGAATCATAAACATTTATTTTATTTTTAAAACCATAAAAGATAACAATAACAACAAAAAGGGGAATAATTATTTTAGATAATAGATTCATTTATTTCTTCTCCTTATAAAATAATCAAGTAATAAACCTCCCAGACTAGAACAAAAAGTTGCAATAACTCCGGGAATAATAATTTCTGATGGATTAGCAGAGTTATGGGCTATTCTTAAAGCTAAGACAGTTGTTGGAACGATTGTTACTCCCGCCGTATTTAAGACTAAAAAGGTTATCATTGCTACACTTGCCGTATCTTTTTCTTTATTTATTTTTTGGAGTTCTTTCATAGCTTTTAAACCAAAAGGAGTAGCTGCACTACCTAAGCCCATCATATTTGCAGCAATATTTGATGCAATATAACCTAAAGCTGGATTATCTTTAGGAACAGTAGGAAAAAGTCTAGATAAAATTGGTTGCACGAAATTAGCAAACTTTTTTAAAAGGCCTGAATCTTCCGCTATTTTCATAATTCCCGTCCATAGAACAATAATTGGTAAAATGGATATAACAATATCAAAACCTTCTTTACCATTAGTTAAAATACTATTATTAATAGTATCAAAATTACCAGTTAATAAAGAGAAAAATATACCTATTAAGATTAAAAATATCCATATATAATTTACCATGATTTAAACCACCTAATAATTTTTTGCCACCAACTTAATTTTTCTTTTTCCTTAGGTACTTTAATATAGATATCTTCTGTATGAATTATCTTTTCTTTTAAAAATATTTCAGCTTTACCAACTACCTCACCATCCATAGGCTTTTTATTTTTAGTTAACACATAATTAATTTTTAAATTATTTCTTTCATCTTCGGTTATAGGAACATAAACATTATCTTTAATATATAAAGTATAGTCTTTATAATAATCATCTTTTTTAATTTTAAAGTTCTTTTCATCTAAAACTAATACGGCTTTATATTTATTAAAAATATCATTATATAAAGTAATATGATCTTGAAAATCATTAGGGTCATTTAAAGTAACAGTTACTAAATTAATATTATCTTTGGATGCTGTAGTTACTAAAGTTCTTCTAGCTTTTTCCGTAAAGCCAGTTTTCCCTCCAGTTATAAAATCATAGCGATGAATAAGTTTATTTTTACTAGTCCAACTATATGTTTTTTTATTACTTTTAACTACAACATCTTTAGTTCCAAATATTTCTCGAAATGTTTCATTAGCGTAAGCATATTTTGTTAAAATAGCCATATCATATGCTGTTGAGGTATTACCCAAACCATTTGATTCTTCCAAACCATGCGCATTATAAAATACCGTATTTTTCATACCAATATTAGAAGCTAACTCATTCATCATATAAGCAAAGTTTTCCATTGAACCAGCAACTTCTTTGGCAATAACTACAGCAGTATCATTACCACTTCTTAGCATAAGACCTAAAAGTAAATCTTTTAAAGTTAATTCTTCTCCTATTTCAATGTATATAGCACTACCATAAGCTTTTAATACCTCATCTCCCACGGTTACTTTTTTATTAATATCAGCATTTTCTATTGTTACAATACAAGTCATTATTTTCGTAATAGATGCTATTAATCTTTCATCATTAATATTATTTTCATAATATATTCTGTCATTGTCTAAATCCATAACTATTGCACTTGCGGCACTTATGGCAACAACCCTCAAAGGTAAAAATAAAATTACAAACAAAAAGACTACTTTCTTCATATCTATCCTCATTTAAGAATATGAAAAAAGTAGTCAAGCCATGCAAATAATTAAAAGTTTTTATTACATATGAGGAGTATATCCATCATCTTTGGCAAATTTTTGATTAACAAATAATTCATCAAGTCCTCTTTCAAGACCATCTAATAATTGTTTTTTATTATAAAAACCATTTTCAATGAAATCACGCATTTCTTGATTAATACTCATTTGAACTAAGCTATCAAGACCTTTTACAGCCCTTTTAGCAGCATCATAAAATTTTTGCATTTCATCGGGTAATTGAATACCTTTTTGAACCATTGCTCCAAGTGCATCATAATTATTATTAAAAATATTAATTAAATTATCATACATTTCATATAATAAATCTTCCATATAGTCCGCCTCCTATAATTATTATAGGATATCTTGAATCTTTTTTAAATAATTTATTATTTATATAGACACTTTATTGACAAGATTAGTATTTATTTTCTTTTATAAGGCAATATACTCTAAAAATTAAGTGATTTATATAATATTTACTAAAAAAGGTAAATAAAAAACTTTGTAATTAAATTTAACTACAGAGTTTTTATTTTTAATATTATAATTCTTTTTTTAAACAAAATACAGCATATAAAGGAACTGATTTAATATTTCTTTCTATTCCAAAATTCTTAGTAGATATTCTTATACTATACTTTGGATGATATTTTTTAATATATTCATTTAAACTTTTACTGGTTGTTCTTCTACCACTTTTTACTTCTATAGGGATAATATCTCCCATTATATTAATTAAAAAATCTATTTCATATTTATTAAAATTATAAAAATATAATTCTTTATTTTTAGGATATAATTCACAAGCTATATAATTTTCAGTTAAAACTCCTTTATACATTTCATTTTTATCTAATAATATTTCTCTATAATCTAAATTAGATAAAGCTCTCAATAAGCCAACATCACTTAAATATAATTTGAATTTAGAAGAATTAACATAAGCTTTTAATGGTGATTCATTTTTGGTTGTTAAATCACATTTTAATAACATATTACTAGCAAGTAACCAATCTAAACTACTTTCATATCTTATTTGTCTTGCATCTTTATCTACAATACTATATTTAAAAGTATTATTAACTCTTGCTAATTCTTTAGGTATTGAATTATATATTTTACTATTTTTTATTGATTCACTATTGACTGTATATTTATTCATATCGGCTAGATAAGAAGTAATTATTTGATCTTGAATTTCAAAATTAACATGAGATATATTACAACCATTTTGAATAAAGTTATTTATTACTGCCGGCATACCTCCTAAAATTAAATATTTTTTATACAAATCTAAAGCTTTTTCATGAATTGAATCTATCATTGGTTCATTACTTTTATAATGTTTTTCTATTTCTTTAATTAATTTTGTTTCATTTAAGGCCATTAAATATTCTTCAAAATCTAAAGGATATAAATATTTAATAATTACTTTACCAACTGGAAATGATGATTTAAATCTATTTATTTTTACACCTAAAAGAGAACCAGCACACACTATTTTATATGGTTTATCACTTTCACAAAAATATTTTAAAGAAGTTATTGCTCTTTCACTTGTTTGAATTTCATCTAAAAATATTATTGTATTATCAATATTAATATCAATATTTTTTAATATTTCAATTTTTTCAATAATTGATTCTGGATCAATAGTATTTTCAAATATATTTTTAATATCTTCTTCTTTATCTAAATTAATGTATAAATAATTTGAATAATTATTCTTACAAAAATTATCTAAAATATATGTTTTACCTGTTTGTCTGGCACCAATTAACATAAGTGGCATTTTAAAATCTTGTTGCCATTCTTTTAGGTCTTCTTCTATTTTTCTATACATAATTATGCACCTCTGTAGTTATTTTATCACATTTCGTACAAAATTAACATATTTTTTAATATTTTTCGTACATTATGCACGTAATTAGCTATTGTGAAATTATGTAAGGATTAGAAGATGTACCAGTTCCTGAAGTAATTTTGACATTGGAATTAAGATACATAACAGGACGAATTGTATAATCATAGTATGTAAGTCCGCTATAATTATCTGAAATGTACCGATGAGTACTATTTCCAGTCTCATCAATAATATATGTGCTACCCATTAAACTAGCATTACGTGTAATAAACCATTCATTTAATCCCAAATATAACCAATTATTTACTACTGCTGAACTATATTCGCTAGCCACTGTTGTCCAATTTTTCTGACTAGCTCCATACATATAATCACTTATATACATTAATCCTACTCTAGCTGGGTATGTTGCTACTGCTGTTGATAATGCTGCTCCTACTGCTGGATTTTTTATTTCATTGTTATATGTATTTTTTGCATTTTGACTATAATATATATTTTCCTCCGTATTTCCTGCTGTTGTCCATGTATGGTCTTCTATCATGTTGTACCATTTTTCTGTTTCCGGTTCTTTTCCTTTTATGTAATTTAGATAAAATTCATTTAAATTTTTAGTATTTAAATTACTTTCTCCCCAATTATTATTATTTGTATCATTATTCCAATAATATTTTGGCACTGTTGTTAATTTTCCTTGATATATACTTTCATCGATATCATAATAACTATTACTCCTTGCACCTATTCCTTCTCCACCAGTTTCATCTTCGGTTGCATAGTCTGCCTTTATTAATTTTATATTGTAAACACCATCTTTATCATCATCAAATAATCCTATGATTCTATATAGATTGGCATAATTATCATTTGTTGGCTCATTAGAACAGTCGCCTCCAAAACATACATAATTATTTACTACATCATTTCCACCTGTGTATCGATATGAATAATCTTCAGCTTCTAAGGCATAATTAGCTTCTTTTGCATAATCCTTTTGTCCATCATGATATAGTAATGTTGGTTCTTCTCCTTCTTTATTGGCATCGGCTAGTAATTTACTTAATACTAGTTTTTCTTTTTGAATTATTATCTTTCCTTTTAATTCTTTTCCTGTATTTAATTGTTGATTGGTTTTTAAATTTTTAAATGTTATTGTTATTGTCCATGTATCTGTTGTCATTCCTTCTGGTGCTGTTGTACTTATTGGTACATCTTCTGCTATGGTTATTAATCCTCTTTTTTCGGTTATATCATATCCTTCGCTATCTAAATTTAAGCCATTTATTTTTTTATTAAATGTTGTTGGCCCATCTACTTTTAAGTATAACTCTGGTATTGGAGTATATGTATCGAGTATTCCATTTGTTATATCTTCTTCTTTTACTTCTTTCTTTAAATATATTTTTGTATCATTTTCTTTTTTATATGAACTATATTCTAGATTATTATTTGTTATATCTAAATATACATTATAGGTATCATTTGCTATATGAGTAGTATTATTAGCTGTTAATATCGCTGAAGCAGTTGCTGTATCACTTAAATCTAGACCATTTTCTTTAAAATTATCGGCACTAGCATTAATAGTAATATTACCATCTGTTGCAAATACCAAATGATCTGTTGAACCTGATGTTATATCTACACTTGCATTAGTACCATTTTTTACTTGAGCTTGAAGGTATGCATATGTTGCACCTACTACTAAAGAAACTAATGTTAATACTCCTATTGTTAAATATATTATACTTTTTCTTTTATTTTGCTCTTCCATAATATACATCCTTCCTATCATTCAAAATTATATCATTAAAAAATAATTTTGTCTATAGTTTGAAGACATACAACTTTAATAAAAAAAGTTCATAATTATATTGAGGTGAACTTAATGATTCCAGATAAAAACAGTGATGATTACTATTATTATGTAGTTAGATATAATATTAAAAAGTATAGAAAAAAGGCAGGTATCACTGCCCAAAAGCTTGCTGATTTATCTCATTTTAGTCATCAATTTATTAGAAATTTAGAATCTTTAAAGATTACAGTTAGACCAAGATTAGATAGTATATGCCGAATTGCTAAAGCATTAAATATTGATGTAAAACAACTTTTTGATGAAATAGAATAACTTTCTATTTCTTTTTATATTTAAATAATGCTGATGGTCTATGACCTAATCCAGTTTTAACTTTATCAGTTTTTTCTACTTTACCTGCAATTATTCTTCGAAATGCTGGATCTAATAATTTTTTATTTAAGATTACTTCATAAACTTGTTGTAAATCCCCTAGAGCAAAAAGTTCTGGCATCATATTAAATACTATATCCGTATAATTTATTTTATTTTTTAATCTTTCAATACCTGACCATATAACTAAAGGATGATCAAAAGCAATACTATCATTTTCTTTAATATCAAATTTATATCTATCAGTAGTCATTTCTTTTAAAGTTTTTTTGATTTTAAATTTTAATTGTTCTACTCCATTATCTAATATAACTAAAACTTCTTTTTCTTCTTCAAAATAAGTTATATTAAACCATGAAGCATTTTCTTTTAATTTATCTTTTAATCTATTTTTATCAATTAAAGCAATATATGAAGTGGAAACAACTCTCATTCTTGGGTCCCTTTTAATACTACCAAAAGTATATAATTGTTCTAAATAAATATTTTGAATATTTGTTTCTTCTTTTAATATTCTTTTAGGACATTCTTCAAGTTCTTCATTTACTTTTAAAAATCCTCCTGGTAGGCACCATTTATCTTTAAAAGGATAAGTGTCTCTTTTAACAAGTAGTATACTCATATGTTTCTTACTTGATTTACGATAATTTTCTTGAGCTTCATCACTAACTGAAACAATTAATATATCACAAGTTAAAGAAATTGGATCATAAGCTTTAGGATTATAATTTTTTAAAAATTCTTCTTCACTCTTATACATATCTACCACCTATTTTAATTATAAAATACTTTTTCTTAAACACCAAGTATTTTATTTTTGATTATCTTAATATAATGATAATCATTCATTCTTACACATTTTAATCTTTTCTTACTTACGGTTGTTTCAATCAATAAAGCATTTTTAATTGGATAATTAACACCATCCACTATTACTAAAACATCCTTTGGTTCTTTAAAGAAACTTAAAGATATTTTTTTATTTTCAGGGACAACTATCGAATTAATAAAATTATTACTTATTTTATTTTTCGAAGGACATAAAGGAGTTAAGCTTAAAGCATTAATAGTATTATAAATTATGGAACCACCACTGGAAATATTATAAGCCGTACTACCAGTTGAAGTACAAATAAGTAGGCCATCACCGCATGAATTTTCTAAATGTTCGCCATCAATACTAACTTCACATCTTAAAACTTTAAAGTCCATATCTCTAACTACTATTTCATTTATATCATATAATTTATATATTTTATCTTCCGTAATTATTTTAGTTTCTTGAACACTTATATCTTCGGTTTTAAAATTATTGGTATTTAGTCTTTTAACAAAATCATGGGAATCATTCATATCAATTTCTTGTAAGAAGCCTAAAGTTCCAGCATGAACTCCAATATAATAACAATTTTTAAATTTAGTTTCTTGAACCATGCGTAAGAAAGAACCATCACCACCCACGGATATTGCTAAATCATAGTTTTTATCAACTACTTCAAAACCATATTTTTTTAGTTCTAACTCTAGGTCTTTAGCTACAACGATACTTTTTTCATTATCGTTAACAAATAATTTAATTTTATTAATTTTTCTTTTCATAACCTTTCTCCTTTTTCTAATTTCCTTACAATTATTTTTACACATTTTAGTTTTTGGATTTCTTCATCATATCGCCATACCACATTCTTTTTTATTTCTAAAGAATTAAGATAATTTTCATAGTAGTTAATTATATCAGTTGGTACCATACCATCATAATATATTTGCCATTTTTCTAAACAATATTCGGCGAAGTAAAAACTTGGTTCATAGATGGTATCAAAAAATTGTGAAAATCTATTATAAAAATCTTTTTTTAAATTGGAGCGATTATCACACTCATAATCGATAGCCCAAGAAAATAATATATCTTTTATAATGCTTTTAAAAGCTATATCTAAATCAAGGCCATAGTTACAAACAGTATAATGACCACGATCTGAATTTTCAATTCCATAATAACCAAAATTTTCTAAATAACCATAAGTAACTATACCACTAGGAATAATTTTTTCTTCCTGAGGAAATATTTTTTGTTGAAAATTAATTAATAATGCTTTCAACTTATCAAACTCTTCTTGTTCTTTAGCATTATACTTTTTATTCCAAAATAGTTTTAGTTCTTCATCGGTTTGATAATATGTTTTTTCTTTTGCTTCTATTATCATATTTATCGCCTTTCATATAATTTATTATCTTTAATATATTTTAAAATATCTTTATCTATATACTTAGTTATATCTTTATTATTAATATTTTCTCTGATATAAGTAGAAGATATATTATTCTTTTTAATATTAGCAAACGTAATATTATTTTTATAATCATGATATTTGGTTAATAAATCTTTTTTCTTATTACCATCTCGTTCAATAACAATTATTTTGAAGTTTTTTAAAATATCATAACCATTATGCCACTTATCAATATAACTTAAATTATCAGCTCCACAGATAAATACTATTTCATCTTGCATATATTGCTTTTTAAATTTATTTAAAACATTGATGGTAAATAAAGATTTACCATTACCTTCAATATCACTAACTAATATATTGGGATATTTATTACAAACTATTTGTAACATTTCATAACGATATTTAAAAGGAATAATATTACTTTTAAATTTATAATCTCCTCCCGCGGGTACAAAGATTATTTTATCAACATAGTTTTGTTTTATTAAATTATTGGCCAAAGCAAGATGCATATTATGGACGGGATTAAAACTACCACAGAAAATACCTATTTTCATTTTAATCTTTCTAATTTTATTTGAGGGTCAGTTGCTACTGTAACTAGTATGCCTTTAAAAACAGCAGTTGTTTCCATACTTTCAGCTGTACCATATCCCGTTTGTTTATTTACTAGACAATCTCTAATTTCTAAATTTTCAATTACTAAATTGTAAGGTTTAAAATAAGATTTAAAAATTTTTAGAATATCTTCTTCAGTTAATTGTTCGGTGAACTTTTTAATTTTCGAACCTAATAATACCCATCTAGTAACTTCAAAAGCCGTGTAACTACCTAAATTATCATACATATCAACTGCACATACTTTAGGCGTAATATTAACCTCTACCTCCATATTTAGATTTTTTCGATAATAATCTTGAATTATTTCAATTATTTCTTCTTTTGAAAAATTTGCTATCATTATATAACCTCCCTAACAGATTTGTTTCTGTTATTAACATTATATTAAAAACATAATAATTTGTCAACTACTTTTTAACAAAAAGTTAAAAACATAGTATTATTTTTCATAATTTAGTACTTTAGTTAATAATAATTCGTGATTATTCTTTTCTTCTTCCAAAGATTTATTTAGTTTAACTATTTCTTCTGCCACTTCTTGTTCTCTGATTTTATAATAATTTTTAGCTCTAGTCATTATATCTTTTTTATTAAAATTAATAAATTCTTTTCTCAATATTAATAAGTCTTCTTCTTTTATATTTAAAATATTATTTTTAAAACGATAATCAATAACATAATCAATAAATTCTTTAAGATAAGGAATTTGTTCCGTATTTAAGATATAAGAGATATTTTCTTCTCCTTGAATATTATCATTTCTAATACTATAAAAATTTATTTCATAATCACATACACTTTTGGTTGGAGTACCCCTAAGTAATAACATGTAGTTTTTATATATGGGATAAGCTAAATTATTACTAATTAAATCTTGTAAATCACCACCAACGTATTTTTCATCAACAATAGCTAAATAATTAACATAATTTTTTTCATTTGGTTTAGCTTGAATCATTAAATCTTGATAAACAAATAAATGTCCTTCAAAAACACTCACAATACTAGCTAAAATTGGGCCTAAAATACGCATATCAAAATTAGTATATTTATTAATTATTTTTATTTTTTGATAAAATATATCTTGATAGTGATTTAATAAAGTTTTTTTAAGTTTAGAAAATAACTCTCCTTCAAAGTTAGATTCTAAATAAGTTAAATCTTGATAAAAAGATTTTTTTATATCTTCAAGTTCTATAAAATATTCGTTCATTGTTAGTCTCCTTATATATTTATTATAGCACTAGAAATAGAAAAAAGTAACTTATATAAAATAAGCTACTTTAACCAAATACTATTATCAGCATCACTTGGCATTCTTAAATCACCTCTTGGAGATAAACTTATTGTACCTACTTTTGGTCCATCTGGTAAACAACTTCTTTTAAATTGTTGAGCGAAAAATTTTTTAATAAAGAAATTCAACCATTTTTTTATTTCTTCTTCCGAATACATATCTTTAAAAGTAGATATAGCAATATATTTTATTTTTTCGGGAGTAAAATTATTTCTTAAGAAATGATATAGATAAAAGTCATGTAAAATATATGGGCCAACAATATTTTCCGTTTTTTGTTCGATTTTACCATTCTTATCTGGTGGTAATAATTCGGGACTAATTGGAGTGGCTAAAATGTCTTCAATAGTTTTTTGACATTCTTTATTTTCTTCATTTAAAGCAAAGTATTTAACTAAATAACTAACTAAAGTTTTAGGGATAGATGTATTAACAGCATACATTGACATATGATCACCATTATAAGTACACCAACCTAAGGCTAGTTCAGATAAATCACCAGTACCAATAACAATACCATTTTCTTTGTTAGCAATATCCATCAAAATTTGAGTTCTTTCTCGGGCTTGCGTATTTTCATAAGTAATGCTACGGTCATTTTCATCTAAAGCGATATCTTTAAAATGTTGAAGACAGGCATCGGCAATATTTATTTCTTTAACTGTTGCACCAAAACTATTCATTAACTTAATAGAATTATTATAAGTTCTACCCGTAGTACCAAAACCGGGCATTGTAACCCCAATTAAATTTTTATTATCTATTCCTAGTTTTTTAAAAGCAGCAATGATAACTAAGAAGGCTAATGTAGAATCTAGACCACCACTTATACCAATTACACATTTAGGGTTATTTAAATGTTTCAAACGTTTAGCTAAACTACTGGCTTGAATATTGATTATTTCACTGCATCTATCATTACGTAAAGCTTCATTACTTGGAACAAAGGGATATTGTTTATAAGTTCTTGTTAAGGCCTCACTACAATTTTTTATTTCTATTTCTACTTGGCGATATTCTTTGTAATCAGCATCATCCATGAAATTACTAGTTTTAATTCTTTCGTTTTTAATTTTTAAAATATCAATATCGGTTATTAAATGTTGTGTTGTAAACTCAAAACGAGGGGTTTCTCCGAGTGATGTACCTAATTCATAAATTGTCGCAAAACCTGGGAAAGCTAAATCAGTTGTAGATTCATTAATACCCGAGGAAGCATAAACATAAGCACATTCTAGTTTGGCTGAAGTCATCCTAATTAAATTTTTACGATATTCATATTTACCAATTACTTCATTACTGGCGGATAAATTAAAGATTATTGTTGCTCCATTTAAAACAGCATCATTACTCGGATTTTTAACTCGCCATAAGTCTTCACAGATTTCTATTCCAAAAGCAACTTCGCGATTATTTTTATCAACAAATATTAAATCTGTACCAATTAAAACTTTATCACTAAATAAATTAATTTCTTTAGTTTTTAAAGTTAAACTAGAACTAAACCATCTTTTTTCATAAAACTCCCCATAATTTGGAATATATGTTTTAGGAATAATACCTAAAACTTTACCTTCTGATACAACAGCGGCTACATTTAATAAATTATTATCAACATACATCGGTAGACCAACAATACTAATAATATCTAAATTTTTAGTTTCATTAACTATTTTTTCTAATCCTTTTAAAGCTTCATCTAATAAAATTTGTTGATAAAATAAATCAGCACAAGTATAACCAGTTATTGATAATTCTGGGAATGTTACTATTTTAACTTTTTCTTTAGCTAAAGCATTTATTTCTTTAATTATTTCTTCGGTATTAAAAGTTACATTAGCAACTTTTAATTCTGGTACACTAGCAGCTACTTTTAAATATCCATATTTATTCATTTATCTTCCTTCTTTCTTTTTAATTCTAGTTTTTTAGTAAGTAATTTTTGATTTTTTTCTACCAAATCATTAATATTTTTAATATTACTTGATAAAAATTGGTAATCTTGGCGAGCAATATTTAGAGTTTCCTCCAAAGTTGGAAATTGGCAATCAATAACAATATGACCTGTATTATCATTAATATATTCATGATAAAAATCTTCCGTTTTCCTTTTGTAAATACCAACAGCATTTGGTTCATTAATATAGTTAATAATAGATAGATTTTTTATTTTTTCTATACTTTTAAATAAGCGCTCATTAATTAAAATTTCAAAACTAAAATCCAGAAACGAAACTCCACTTGCTTCAACTCTTTCACTAGGTAAAACATCCTCATAAAAAGAATGTTTTTTATCATCAGTAGTATAAAGAAGCACTGGATTAAGATCTAAATTAATATATTGCATATTAACCTCCTTTTTTATTATAGCATTTTTAATTATAATTTTCTTTTTAATTTTAAAGACATATAAGCAATTTTGGTATTAGCACTATTTACTAATGAGTTTTCTTCATAGGCTTTATCCATTAAATCATCTAATTCTTGTTTTTCTACTTCAATTACTTTTAAGTTTTCTGTACCATCTAGGTGTTGTTTGGCAACCTTAGTTACTCCTTCGGCTAAAAAAGTTTTAATAATAGCCCTACTACAACCTTGGTCTTGATAATGCCATTCAATTAATTGCCAGTTATTAGATACATATCCAGTTTCCTCGAAAAGTTCTCTTTTAGCAGCTGTTAGAGCATCTTCATCTTTATCAACCATACCGGCCGGAAAAGAAATGGCGACAGTTTCTTTAACAATAGGTCGAGATTCAACTATCATTATTAAATTTCCGGTTGGGGTAAGAGGAATAATTACTACAGCATCACCATTATCTTTTCTTTTAGTTATTTGTTCACATCTTCTTTTAGTTCCATCATTTAATGTAACTTCATATACTCTTTTACCTAAGTAACCATCCTCTAAACTAGCAACTAACCTCTTTTCCTTAACTTTTAGGCTTTCAATTATTTCATTTAAATTATTTATCATTTTCTAACTCTAGCATACCCTTTTATTTCTTTAATCATACTTTTCTTTAATTCTAATAAATCAGGAGTTAAGTCTACAAAGTAAGGATAAGGTTTTACACTTCTTTTAATTTCTGGATATAAAGTTGCCATTTCTCTATTAACTAATAATCTTTTTTCTTCAATTGTTGGGTCATGATAAACTAATTTACCATTTAAGAAAATTGGTACTTGAAGTTTTCTAACATGATAATTAGTAATTGTTTTGGTCCGATGTTCATTATTAGGGTCAATAAAAGTAAATTCTTCTTGTGGTATTATTTCATTATTTAAGGCTAATACATCACCTAGCGCATAATTAGTATCCTTATCATAAAACCGATAGATTGTTTTTAAACTAGGATTGGTAGTTTTTACTTCAGCTTCACTAACCTTTATTTTAGGTATTAATGAAGTTATATCGCCATTTTTGTATAAGGCTGCAAGTTTATAAACACAACCTACGCGAGCATAATCTGGTAAAACAATGTTGTCGCCAAGACCAATAGAATCTATTACGGCTCCTTGATCTAATAATGATTTTATTTCGTTTTCAGTTAAACCATTTGATACACAAATTGTCGCATCAGCCATATTAGCTTCAACCAACATTCTTTTAGCTTCTTTAGTAAGGTAAGCTAAATCACCAGAGTCGATTCTTATGCCTTTAAGACGATAACCATTAGGAATCAAATAATCTTGAGCTACTTTAATGGCATTTTTAACGCCACTTCTTAAGACATCATAAGTATCAACAAGAAATACACAATTATTAGGATGAGTTTTAGCATAAGCTAAAAAAGCATCATATTCATTATCATAACTTTCGACGAAACTATGGGCCATTGTTCCACTTATCGGAATACCATATTTTTCACCTACTAAAGTATTTGAAGTACTAGCACAACCAGCAATATAAGCACTTTTACTAGCAATAATTGAGGCATCCATACCTAAAGCTCGACGAGCCCCAAACTCCATAACTGGAATATTTTTAGCTGCATCAACAACTCTTCTGGCAGCCGTCATAAACAAAATACTAGGATTTAATTGATTTAAAATAAAAGTTTCAACTATTTGCGCTTCAATTATGGGAGCTACAACTGTTACTATTGGTTCATTAGGAAATATTGGTGTTCCATCGGGAACGGCATAAATAGAACCAGTAAATTTAAAGTTTCGTAAATATTCTAAAAATTCAGCACTATATAATCCTTTTTCTTTTAGATAACGAATATCATCATCTGTAAAATGAATATTTTTAATAAAATCTATTAAGGCATCAACACCACCCATTAGTTCATAACCTAAACCAAATAAGTGTTGACGATAAAAAGCATCAAATACCGCGATATCATCTTTCCTTCCATCTTTAAATAAAGCCTCACTCATAGTAAATTCATAATAATCAGTTAACATTGTTTTATTCATTTAATTTCTCTCCTTCTTTCTTACAAGTTTTATTCCAGATGTTTCTAATTCTTTAAAAGTATTTTCTTTTACTTCTTCTCTATTTTCTTTTAAATTTTCAACTGTATTTGTAACTATTACGATATCAATATTACGATTATATTCATCAAAGTAACATCTTAAACTAATAGCAAAGTTTTTAATACAAATATCAGTTAAACATCCAGCGATATAAACTCTTTTTAAATTTATCATCTTATTTAATGTTTCCATTACTCCGGGAGCAAACAAAGCACAAGTTGAATTTTTATAAAATATTTGGTCGGCATCTTTTTCATAAACCATCAATTCTTCAATAGTCTCACTTTCTTCACTACCCCTTAAGCAATGTTCAGGATATCTTAATAGTTCTACACTTTCTTTCGTATGGGCATCATTTACAAAGAATAATCCTTGTCCTTTCATATACTTTTCTTCTTTTATTAAAGAAATAATATTATTTACTATTCCTTTAATCGTGGTATCAGCAAGTAGCCCCTTATTACAAAAGCCATTATTCATATCAATAATAAATAAAGCTTCCGTCATATTCTCTAAATCTTTTGTCATTTTTCTCCTTTCTTATTAACAAAATGTTAATATCTAATTTTAAAATTTTTAACAGAATTGTTCTTCTGTTATTAACATTATATTAAAAAGATAAACATTTGTCAACTACTTTTTAATAAAAAATTAAAAACAAATATATTTTACCAAAATTAAAAAAAGGTTTTACCCTCTTTTTATTGATTATCATAATTGTAGATACCATGAATTTTTTCTAAATCATCATCAGTTAATTCTTTAACTTGCCATTTGTCATCTTCATTTTTTACAACATCAAATGTAATTGAATATTCAACCGTATCACTCATTTTTTTCATTTGGTCTAATTTGTAATCTAAGAATTTATTATTATCATAGTTACCATTTTCATCTTTAAATTCATCTTGATGGTCATTTAAATAATTCGCTGCATCATTTTGAGCTTTGTATAAATCATAAACTGTTATTTTGGTTTCTACTGTTGCTGTATCGCCATCATATTGTTCATCAACTATTTCATATTTTAAATCGCTATATTGTTTCTTTAAAATATCTCGATATTTTTCTTCTTGACTATCTGTGAAATCTTCTCCATCAATTACATCTTCCAAATCCGTTAAGACACTTGTACTTAAATTCTTATATTGATCTAAGAATAATTTAACAGCATCTTTGGCCGTTGATCTAGTTAAAGCACAACCTGTTAACGCTAAACAACTTAAAAGTACTCCTAAAGTTAAAAATAATTTTTTCATATTCTCCCATTCCTTACACTTTTATAATGACCTATTTTTAAAATATTATACATTGTTATAGCTCATTTCAATAATCTTTGATATTTTTTCTTCCTTTTTAGAGATATTATCCTTTAATTTATCTAGCATGGTATTATATATTTTATCTATATCACTTTCTAAATCATCAAACCACTCTAAATATAAAAACTGTAATTTACTTATATTTTTATCATTATATAATTTAGTTATTTCTTTTTTTATTATATCTTTAATTATATTTTCTTTTCTTAATGTCATACTTTTAGAATTCTTCGAAATAATATTATAATCAATATCTATATTTTTTATAGTGTAGATTACTTCCAATAAATTAAGTTCATCCATTAAAGATAAAGAACTATATTTTGTAACTATTCCTTCTTCATTAAATTCTAAAGCAATAGCATTATTTTTATCGGCTAAAATGCATGCATATTCTATATAACTATTTTTTAACATTGTTTTATTATAAATAATATTTAAAAAATCTTGATTAACTTTTACTTTATTATTAATAAAATCTTTAAGTACTTTATTACTTACTTGAAATAAAGGTATTTTCTTTACTTCTACAAAATTATCAGTTTTTTCAATTTCATAAAAAGAATAACTATTTTCTAAAAAATCTAAAGTGATGTCGTAATAAAAATTCATTTATCTTTTTCCTTTCTAAACCATAGTAAATAAATAATATACCTATTATTAAAGTATACATATATGGGTTTCTAATAATAAAATAAACAAAATCTAAAAAACTATACCCAATTGTAAATAAATTTAAATAAATTAATAATAAAAATAATCCAATACTACATAATATTATACCTATTACAATAGAAATTATAATTATCACCTATAATATATATTATGTAATGTATTGAATTATTTGTTATTTAATTATTGAGAAATTATGTACGGATCTGAAGCTGTGCCAGTTCCACTTTTATATTTCGCGTTAGATTCGAGATAAAAGGACGGGCGGACCACAAACGGGTGCGTGCCGACGTAGTAGCTGCGGACATCACCGGGAGCACGCACATGGAACGCACCGACAGGAATGGTACGGTCGTTATTTATGGTTATTAACCATTCCCATAAGCCCATGTATAACCAGTTACTATCTGTAACTGAGCGGTAATCATTATTTACTTGTGTTTCTGGAAAACTTCCCGCTGGATTACCTTCCTTATCAGTTTTACCTGAGTTCATATTATAATTCCATGTTCCTGTAGATGGTTGTTTATTCCAATTGTTTGGTGTTGCTCCATATAAATAATCACTTACATATAATAATCCTATATTTTGAAAATCTGTTTTTTGTTCTTCTTTAGCATTTGTTCCTAATTCATTATTATATACTGTTTTCGCATCTTTTGCTGTTGCTATATTACCCCATGATGCATTTTTATTTCCATATATCCATGTATGCTTTTTTATTAAACTTTTATAAGAGTCCTCTATTTTACTATAATAATTTGTATTTAAATGAATCGTGTTTAATAATGCTGTTTTCCAATCTGCCGGTGTTGATTCACTTCCGTTTTCTTGCCATCTATATCTATCTACTTGATTAAGACTTCCTTTATATCTATGTGTAAATCCATCTTTTTCTTCATTATTACCTGTTGTTGCTTGATAAGGATTTCCTGTATAACGTGAACCATGCGTTGTTGTATCTACATCATCACCTTCAGGTTTTGTTGATCCTTCACCTAATAATTCTTTATTAGCATAATCAGCTTTTACTACTTTTATTCCATCATCTCCAAAGATTCCTACTATTCTAAATAGGTTATCAGAATTTTCAGTACAACTTGTTCCAAGACAAATATAGTTATTTACCTTTTCATATGAACCTGCATATCTATATGAATTATCTCCGGCTTCTAAGTCTCCAGAAGTTTCTCCTTTTGCTTCATCATCTTCTCCATCATGATATATTAAATTACTTGCTCCATATACACTTTTATCATGTAATTCTTTGATACAATCTGCAAATAATTCACCTTCACTACATACATCTGATAAATCATTTGCTATCTTTTCTGCTTGGATTATTATTCTTGCACTAAATTTTTTGTTGGTATTTAATTGTTGGTCACTATCTAAATTCTTAAATGTTACTGTTATTTTCCATGTATCTGTCTTTTGATGAGCTTCTTCAGTAGCTGTTACTTGTATTGGAAAATCTTCGGCTAAGGCATATATCCCTTCTCTTAATTCTGTTATATCATAACTATCATTATCACTTGTTAATGTTGCTTGTTTTAATCCTTCTATTTCTTTATTAAAACCACTTGGTGCCGTTATTGTTAAAAATAATTCTGGTCTTGGTTCATATCCATTTGTTAAACCATTATAATCTCTATTATTTCCTAAGGTTTTATCATATTCATTTTTGAATACCAAAGGTTCTGCTCCCGTTTCATATGATGAATACTCTAAATCATTTTCTAATACTTCTAAATATACATTATATTTATATTCTTCTGTTGGCAATTGGGTATTATTTGCTACTAATGTTGCTGTTACATTAGTTTGTTCTGAAACACCTAGTCCATCACCTTCACTTAAATTATCCGCTGATACATTTAAAGCTATATCACCACTTTTAGTGAATGTTAAATGATCTGTTGTTCCTGCTCCCACATTTATATTTGCATTTGCTCCATTACCAGTTACTGCTTGAAAGTAGGCATATGTTGCTCCTGCTATTAACACTAGTAATGTTACTACTGCTATTACCAAATATATTATTCCTTTTCTTTTATTTTTATCTTCCATGGTACTACTCTCCTTCTATTATATATCTTGGTTATACTCACCTATTTTATTCACTTATCATTATACTGGTTATATAACCAATAGTCAAGTAACCACTTTTAATTTTATTATGTTAATAGGAGTTAATTATGTATAAAGTTGAAATTGAAAATGGTTATTATTTATTTAAATTAAAAGATATTTTAAAAGAAAAGAATATTAGTATTAATAAATTAATGAGAGATACCAATACTGATTTTAAAGTTTTAAAAAGATTAATGACTGGTGATTTACTAAGAATTGATATTATTGTTTTAGCTAGACTTTGTAATTACTTGAATTGTGATGTTAAAGATATCTTTGAATATAAAAAAGAAAATATTAAAATAAATAATTAAAAACATGACTATTAATCATGCTTTTATAAATAAGTTTTTAATACTTCAACTGCTTTTTCTTGCATTGTAACATAATCACTAACAATTGATTCAACTTCCGTATTAATTTTCTTTTTATTTAATATTTTTCTACCTTCAATAATTCCCATATTAACACCTTGTAATAATATTTCGGCAATTTTGGAATTACTTGTATCATTCATTGTTTTCATTTCAATACCCATATCAGTCATCATTTTATTCATTAAATTAGTACTATGGGCTTCACCATCATCATATTTTGTATATATATCTTCTACTTTTTTAGCAATATCTTTATAACCATTGTCTTGTTTTTTTAATACTTCTTTTAACTTTTTATCTTTAACTTTATCAATTATAAAAGATATAGCATCTATTCCCATTGTTGCTCCCTTATGTATTTCATCTAAAGCATTAATATTTTCTTCCTTCATTTTCTTCACCATTTATATGATGATTAATTTTGAAAAAAATATACTTTATTTTGATATATTTATAACTGAAGAAATAGGTATTATATAATTATTACTATCTAAATGCATTAATTTATCATAATTACAAATTAAACCACCTTTTCCTATTTTCTTGCCAGTTTTTTCTAATAGATTAAAAGATTTTATCATTCCTTTATTAGGGGATGATGTTTTTTTTATTTCAAAAGGATGCAATGTATCATTTTTATAGAAAACTAAATCAATTTCATTTTGTTCTTTATCTCGATAATAAGAAATGTTAGGTCTTATACCTTGAGCATTATAAGATTTTACTATTTCACTAATAACATATGTTTCAAAATAATGTCCCGCATAAGAACTTAGTTGTAAATCTCTTGCACTTTCCCAACCCGCTAGAAAAGCCGCAAGACCAGTATCCATAAATATTATTTTAGGCATATGAGTTAATCTCTTTAATTTTGTATTCATAAATGGTTCTAATAAATATACTATTCCTAATGTTGTTAAAATTGATAACCATGCTTTAGCAGTAGGAACAGAAATTCCTGCATCTAGTGATAAAGCTGTATAATTTAATTGTTCTCCAGTTCTTGATGCAACACTTATAATAAATTTTTTAAAAGCTTCAGTATCGCCAACTTTTGTTAATTCTCTAACATCTCGAGAAATATAAGTATCAATATATGCTTGAAAATATAATTTCATATCTAATTTTTTATTTTTATAAAGTTCTGGCATACCACCTTTATATATAATTTTAAATAATTCATTTATGTCAATATAATCACTATTTTTAAAATTATCGGGTTTAAATAATTTTTTTTTAGCACTTTTCATAATTTCAGAATAGGTAAAACTATTTAAACTTACAATACCTACTCTTCCAGCGAGAGAATCACTGGCATTTTTCATTAAATGAAATTGTTGAGAGCCGGTTAACCAATACATTCCATAATTATTTTCTTTATCAACATTCATTTTTATATAAGAAAATAAATTAGGAGCATATTGAACTTCATCGATAAACAGTGGTGCTGGATGTTCTTCCAAAAACATTTTTGGATCATTTATTGCTTGATTTCTTAATACTTCATCATCTAAGGTAACATATTCCATATTATCTGGCTTCATACTTAATAAAAGAGTCGTTTTGCCAACTTGTCTAGGGCCAGTAACTAATAATACTTTAAAGCTATTACTTACTTTTTTTATTGCTTCTTTTGCTTCTCTTTCGTACATAAAATCATTCACCCAGTAAAATTATAACATGATAATTTTAAAAAAGTCAATAGTTCAATTTTAAATTAGCCAATATACTTGTTTTAAATTAGTCAGTATTATTATTTTAAAATAGTCAAAATTATTTCATTAAAAAAGTACCATTTGGTACTATTTTCTCAACAAATCCTCTTCTATTTTCATTAAACGATTATATTTAGCAATTCTTTCTCCTCGAGACATTGAACCCGTTTTAATAAAACCTAAATCAAGTCCAACCGCAAAATCAGCAATAAAAGTATCTTCTGTTTCACCACTACGATGAGAAATAATTGTTTTATATTTATTATTTTTAGCTAAAACTATCGTTTTAATCATTTCACTTACCGTTCCAATTTGATTAGCTTTTAAAAGAATAGCATTCCCTGCATGTAATTCAATTCCTTTATTTAAGTATTTTTCATTAGTGACAAAATAATCATCCCCTACAAGCATAACTTTATTGCCAATAAGTTTAGTTAGGTTAGCTAAAGCATCAAAATCATCTTCAAAGAATGGATCTTCAATACTTAATATTGGATATTTATTAACAATATCTACATAAAAGTTCGTTAATTCAGCAGTTGATAATTCTTTACCATCTAGACTATATTTTTGGGTTTCTTTATTATAAAATTCACTCGCTGCCGCATCAATACCAATAAAAATATCTTTACCAGCTTTATAACCTGAAGCTTCAATTGCTTTCATTATATAATCAAAAGCATCAGTATTTTTACCAAGATTTGGTGCAAAACCACCTTCATCACCAACACCAGTGCTTAGGTTATCTTCATGTAATATCTTTTTTAAGTTATGAAATACTTCACTTGCAATTCTTACTCTTTCTCGCATTGTTTTAACCACGGGAATAATCATAAATTCTTGAATATCTAAATTATTTTCAGCATGCTTTCCCCCATTAATAATATTAATCATTGGAATAGGTAAAGACACATTGCCACTTGTGATATACTCATAAATTTCTTTATTATCTAATTTAGCTAAGCATTTTAAAGACGCTAAAGAAACGGCAAGCATCGCATTAGCCCCAAGTTTAGATTTATTTTCCGTTTTATCTAAGTCTAATAAAGTTTTATCAACTTCATTTTGATTAATTTCTTTACCTACTAAAGCTGGTTTAATAATAGTTAAAACATTACTAACTGCATTAAGGACACCTTTACCCATATATCTATTTATATCATTATCTCTTAATTCTAAAGCTTCCCTTGAACCAGTAGAAGCTCCACTTGGAACACTTGCAGTACCTACAATCCCATTATCTAAAATCATATCAACTTCAACTGTAGGATTACCTCTACTATCTAATATTTCTCTTGCTTTAATATCTTTTATTTTCATTTTTTCAACCCCTCGTATTTCTTACCAGAATATATCCATTATTTCTTTATTTCTTTTTTTAAACATAAATGTATTGGTAAAATCAATAACACCAGTTATCATTAAGAAAATTCCAATTATTTGATTTACAGCGAATGCTGCTTTAAATGGATTAAAGATTAAAACAATACCAATTAAAGCAATTAAGATACCTGATGCTAAAGTTACTAACCAGCAATCTTCATTACCTTTTTTAAACCATAAACCATAATTTACTTTTAGTAATCCTTTTACAACCATATATATACCTAACCAAATAGTAACAAAACTCATTGCTTGATAAGGATATATAATTAATAGAGCTCCAATTAAAATATATAATGAAGCAAAAATAACGCTATATTGGAATAATCTTGCTCCATCTCTTTTTAGATAGTTATAAATAGAACTAATCCCACTACCAATACAACTAATACCCGCAATAATACCAATTACTTTCGTAGTAACATTTGTTAAAAATAATAACAAAAATCCTAAAATAAATGTTAATATTGCCACAATAAATGAATAATTAATAAAATTGTTATAAATATTTTTAATACTTTTCTTAAAAGGCGTTCTAGCCATATCTATCAACTCCTATTAAAATTATATATTAGAAACTATATTTTTTCAATTATTTTTCTTCAATTCTTTTTTATAAATTCCATATTTTTCAGTGTCTTTTATAAAGGGAAGTTCATAAATTTTCTCTAATAACATTTCTATATATAAATCTTTGGATTCAGCTTCTTCTATTACTTTATTATTATCATCATGAAGATATTTTATCTTATAATCTATTTTCATATTCGAAATTTTATTATCAAAAGCATCTACATCAATACTGTAAACAAAAACATCATAGTAATTAAAAGAAATAGTTTGAAGATTTGATTTAATAGCCATATGTATACTATTTGGATTATCATTTATAATATCTATATAAATTTGTCCTTCCAATAAATTTTTAAATTGTTCCTTATCATACAAAATAGAAGAATCTTTGGATATATCAAATTCAAGATATTTTAATTCTTTTATCTTTTTATTGGGAATAATTCTTTTTATGCTTCCTGGGATAACTACTTTATCTAATCCACATAAAACACTGCCATCTAATTCTTCTAATCCTTCATTAAAATGGGCTTCATATACATAGCACTTATCAAAAAAGTAGCCTTTAACTTTTCGTAAACTTTTAGGAAATACTACTTTTTTCCATTCAACTAATTTTTTTAAATATAAATACAAATATTCATTAATATTTTTCTTCTTCATAAACTCAAGATATCGTGCAAAATCTTTGGTGTCAGGTGAATAAGGAGCTAAAGCCCAAAAAGATTTTCCCAAAGTATCTATTTCCTTTATTCCTTCAGGAATATAATAAAATCCATTATTATTTTTTGAAGAATGTTTTATCGTTAATTCATATAAAATATTTTTCTTCTTCGGATTTTGAAAATTTTTTAAACGATATATTGTAGCAATAGGTAATTCGTCATCCCAAACAAATAAATCATCGAAGAAATAAATTTCGGGGAAATTTTTCTTTTCCACTAAATAATTATTATAGAAAATATCTAAAGCATTACCTTTAGCTGCAAGTAAAAAATTTAAATAATATTTATCTTTTAATATTGCTAAAGCATCATATTTTCCATTTATTTTTAGTTCTTCTCTTATTAAATTTAAGGCTTTTTTCCAATCTTTATCGTATATAGCATTTTCTTTTTGGATTATTATTTCATGAAGATATTTTTCAATTATTTCTTTATAAACCGTTAATTCTAATTCTCTAGTTTGTTCTGTAATAAATGGTTCTATGCAACCCACAATATTCATTGTTAAAAGTCTAAATTTAATTTCATATAATCTTTTAATATAATCAATGGGAATAACATTTTTGCCAAGTTCATAATAAAGATTAAATTTAGTGATTACCTTTTTTAAATTATCAAGACCATTATTCAATAAAGATACTTCATTTAAATTAGCTATTTCTTCATTTATTTTTTCTTTATTAACATAAATATATTCTTCTAAAGCTACTTCTACTTTGGCCATATCACTTAAGTTATTTATTTGGGTATCTATTCTGCCAAAAGCTTGTTCTTGATAGTCATTTAGTTCTTTTTTTCTTTTCTTAATTAAATTTTCTTCTTTTTCTAAATCTCTTTCTTTCGTTATATCAAAACATTTCTTGCCATAATTACTTAAACATACCTTTAATGTTTCTTTTTGATTCATTAAGATGATAAATACATTCGTTAATCTATTTATTTCATTTATGATATTTATTCTTTTTTGTTTGTTTAAAAAAGTTCTTTTTAATATTTCTTTTAAAGCTATTATTCTACTTACAACTTCTTCTTCAAGTTCTATTATTTTTTCATTATATATTGCAATTTTTCGCGAGATTATTAAGGCTTTTACTTTATCTTGTTCATCAAATATAACTTTTTCAAATAAATCATTCCCTAACGTATTTTGTTCTATTAAGTTATGAAGCATATTTAATTTATTTTGTAATTCATCGCTTTTTAATTCAGTACTGGTTAAGACTTTTTCTTTGATTAAAGTTTCTAAATATTCTTTTTTTCTTAAATTAATCAACAACAAAAATTGATTATTATCTTTAAAATAATCAATATTAGGGACTTTAGCTAAAGCATTTAAGCTAATTAGTTCCTGAGTTACGAATCTTGTTTTATTTTTCTTAAATATCTCAAATAATTTCATAAACAAAAACCTTTTTATAGTGTTTATTCTAACATAAATATAATTGTTAAACAATTGCTTAATACTTTTTAATAAAGGGAATTAATATTTATTTAGTTAATTCCCATACATGAACACCACGATGAATAGCTACTTCTTCCATAATTCTTTCGTTTAACTTTTCCACTAATGCATATATACCTTTCTCAATTGAATAGTCATGCATATATGCATAACATCTTTCTTTTTTTATTGTTATCCTTGTAGGAAAATCATTATTACTAAAATCAATAATTATTTTGTCGATGGTTAATTCACAGCGATAAAAATTTTTCTTTATTCCCTTTTTTTGACTATAAACTATTTCGTCTTCTACTATTTTTATATAAGGAATAAATAAGCTTTTTAAGTTTTCTATATTATTATAAAAAAATGATTTATCAAAATTATAAAAATGAATTGTTTCCAATTTAGCTCCGTCTTGCTTATGAAGTCCATAACTAAATGGTATAACTGTCGATGGTATCAATATTTTCTTAATATTTGATGTTGAAGAAAAATTAAAATTGAAATATTCTAACCCTTTATTTAATCGTAATTCTTTTATTTCAGTATTACCAATTAAATCTCCTAAAACATACTTTAAAGTTGTAGGAAAGACAACAACTTTACCTTCCATATTTTGGCGAATAAATTTCACAAAATTTTTATTATCATTTGTTTGATTTTGTAATTCCAAGCCACTACCATTAACCTCATCTAAAAGGCCAACCTTTTTTAATCCTTCTGGCAAATAATAAACAAGTTTACTTTTATCTAATAAGTAATAATATTTTCTTACGAATAAATACAATCCTATATCTTTCTTTTGATTTTGAATTAATTTTAATTCATTAATGGTTTCTAAAGGTAAATATTCATTCCATTCAAATTCAGATTCATAAAAATTAATTTCTGGGTAATCACTTTTTTTAACATAATTTTTTTTGTATATTTCTCTCATTGCATCAATGTTTATTGGATATGAAAAAGCCATTAATAAATTCAATTTATATTTATCTTTTAGTATTTCTAATGTTTCATATTTACCATTCGTTTGTAGTTCTTTTTTTAATAAATTCAATACTTTAAAAGAATAATCCCCAAATGTTGAATTTAATGAAAAAAAGCTATGATTATTGTTATAAATGTCATTAATAAAACCAAATATAATTTCTTCATATACTTCTAATTCTAATTTAGATGTTTCTTCATTTATAAAAGGTTTTATTAACACTGGATTACCATTTGCGTATCTCCAATGAGTAAAATATTTAAATTTTAAACGATATAACTTTTTTAAATCTTCTTTATTAATTATATTTTTACCAAATTCATAATACAATTTACATTTATTTTCTATTTCTAAAATTTTTTTATAGTCATTTTCATATAATTCTAGTTGTTTATCTAGATCAAACATTTTCCACTTATAATTATAAACATAATCTTCTAATGCTACTTCTACTTTAGCCATATCATTTAAATTATTTATTTCTATGTTTCTTTTACCAAAAGCTTGTTCTTGATATTCATTTAGTTCTTTTTTTCTTTTCTTAATTAATGTTTCTTCTTTCGCTTTATCTCTTTCTTTCGTTATATCAAAACACTTCTTACTATAGTTGCTTAAACATACTCTTAATGTTTCTTTTTGATTCATTAAAACGATAAATACATTTGTTAATCTATTTACTTCGTTTATAATGCTTATTCTCTTTTGTTTATTTAAAAAAGTTCTTTTTAATATTTCTTTTAAGGCTATTATTCTACTTACTACTTCTTCTTCTAGTTCTATTATTTTTTCATTATATATTGTAAACTTTCGCAAGATTATTAATGCTTTTACTTTATCTTCTTCATCAAATATAACTTTTTCAAATAAATCGTTACCTAATGTATTTTGTTCGATTAAGTTATGTAACATATTTAATTTATCTTGTAACTCCTTAGATTTTAATTCACTACTGGTTAATACTTTTTCTTTAATTAAAGTTTCGAGATATTCTTTTTTTCTTAAATTAATTAACAACAAAAACTGATTATTATCTTTAAAATAATCAATGTCAGGAACTTTAGCTAAAGCATTTAAACTTATTAGTTCCTTAGTTATAAATTTTGTTTTATTTTTCTTAAATATGTTAAATAATTTCATAATCTAAAACCTTTTTGTAGTATTTATTTTAGCATAGTTAAATACGCTTTGAAAGTATAAGTTTTTCTTTTGCATTTTTAGTTTCCATCTTTTCTTGAACTAATTTTTGGATTTTTTCGATAGTAACATTACAGTTATCATTTAATGCCTCATACTCACATTCTAACTCCTTATTCAATATTTCGATTCTTTTATCTCTATCAAGAAGAATTATTTGATCAAATCTTAAATGATTTTTGAATACATAACCATTATTAGTTTCTCGTATAACATCTGAATCAATTAATCCATTTAACAAATTACATAATAAATTTTTATTCCATAAAATATTTGAATTTTGAAAATTAGTAAAGGCAATTGTATTTATTATTTGACCATATTCAAATACATTACCATTAATTTTGGTAAGCGTACTAGGTAAAGAAACATAAGCCAATTTATTATAAGCTAATACTTTATTACCCAATACAGTAAATCCTTCGGGAAAGATAATACCTTTTATTGAAGTATCTTTAAAAAGGTTAAAATCGTATATTTTTAGTGAATTTGGCATAAATACGATTTTACCTGTTGCTTCTTTTTTTATTGTTTCTAACAATTGTTCAGTAGTGGGACCATATGAATTATAATAACCATTTTCTGGATCAAAAATAACAAGCCTTCTTTTTATTTTTTTTACACCTGGAAACAAATAATATATATCTTTAAAAATAGGATTACTCTTAACATATAAATCATATAATAAAGAACGATTTTTAATTTTATTAATTTTTTCTAAGCGATAAATACTTTCTAAAGGAATTTCTTCTTCCCAATCAAAAATGCTATTATACATTTGTAATTCTACATAGTCACTGGCATATATTTTATAATTAGTAAAAAACAAAGGAATGCCACTCGTAACTTCAGTTGCTAATAATAAATTTAATTTATAACGACTTCGTAAAATAGTTTCAGGATTATATTCATTTTTCCTTTTTAATTGTTTAGTTATTTCTAATAATGCTTTAGTATAATAAATATTAAAAGTTTCCTTTAAATATTTATTGTCTCCTTTTAATAAAGCATTTATTTTTTGCATAATTATTTCTTTATAAACTTCTAATTCTTGCTTTCCTACATTTCTGTTTTGTATGAAGGGTTGGATTGTCCCCACCACGCCATTGGTTAGTACCTTAAATTTTATTCTATATAATTCTTTTATTTCTTCATAAGTTACTAAACTTTTGCCAAATTCATAATAAAGATAATATTTTTTCTCTAACTTTTCTATTTCTTCTAAAGTATTTATATTATTTAATTCTTCTTTTAATTTTTTTACGTTTTCTTTAGTATTATAAACATATTCTTCCAAAGCTACTTCTACTTCGGCCATATCACTTAAGTTATTTATTTTGGTATCTATTTTACCAAAGGCTTGTTCTTGATATCCATTTAGTTCTTCTTTTCTTTTCTTAATTAATGTTTCTTCTTTCGCTTTATCTCTTTCTTTCGTTATATCAAAACATTTTTTGCCATAGTTACTTAAACATACCTTTAATGTTTCTTTTTGATTCATTAAGACAATAAATACATTTGTTAATCTATTTACTTCATTTATAATACTTATTCTC